>JBCBDK010000186.1:0-7404 GCA_038529675.1 Actinomycetota bacterium | reverse complement strand
CCAGGCGAGAACGTCTTCGCCTGGCGCCGATGTTTCACAGCGTGCTCGTGTCGGGAACATGCGCCGCCCGTCGACGGTTGTACTCATTCCCGACCCAGTCGATCGACTTTCACCGTAGGATTTCTTCATGGCAACGTTCCGCGACCTCCTCTCCGCCGCGAAGGCGGAGATCACCGAGATCTCGACCGAGCAAGCAGCAACCCACGTCGCCGATGGCGCCGTAGTCCTCGACGTGCGCGAGCCCGACGAGCACGCGGAAGGCGCACTCGTCGGCGCCGTCCACATCCCCCGTGGCCATCTCGAGGCCCAGGTCGAGGGGCGCGTCCTCGACAAGGACGCGCCGGTCGTCGTCTACTGCGCCGGTGGTGTTCGGTCGGCGTTCGCCGTCCAGACGATGCAGCAGCTCGGCTACACGAACGCGATGTCGATGGACGGCGGCTATGGCCGGTGGAAGGACGAAGGTCGTGAGTGGACGGCACCGGCCGCGCTCACGCCCGAGCAGTCCAACCGCTACAAGCGCCACCTCTTGCTGCCCGAGGTGGGTGTCGAGGGTCAGCAGCGGCTGCTCGAGGCGAAGGTGCTGCTGCTCGGCGCCGGCGGACTCGGATCACCGGCTGCGCTCTACCTCGCGGCCGCTGGCGTCGGCACGATCGGCATCGTCGACATGGACGAGGTCGACGCATCGAACCTGCAGCGTCAGATTCTGCACAACCTCGATCGGGTGGGCGAGCGCAAGGTCGACTCTGCGAAGAAGACACTCGTCGGCATCAACCCCGACGTCAACGTCGTCACCTACGACACCCGTCTCGATGCGTCGAACATCATGGACATCATCGAGGGCTACGACGTGATCGTCGACGGTGCCGACAACTTCCCGTCCCGGTACCTTCTGAACGACGCCAGCGTGAAGCTCGGTATCCCCGTCGTCCACGGCTCGATCTTCCGATTCGAGGGGATGGTCAGCGTGTTCCATCCGATCGAGGGGCCGACGTACCGCGACATGGTGCCCGAGCCACCGCCCGCCGAACTCGCCCCGTCGTGTGCCGAGGCCGGTGTACTCGGTGTGCTCCCCGGCATCATCGGCTCGATCCAGGCGCTCGAGGCGATCAAGCTGCTCCTCGACCTCGGCGACGGGTTGATCGGGCGGATCCTCACCGTCGACACGACCGAGATGGAGTTCCGCGTCTTCAACCTGAAGCCGGACCCGGCCAACCAGGTCACGTACGCGAATCGGGACCGGATCGTGGTCCGCGAGCTCGAGGGTCTCTGCGCCCCCGGCCTCACCGACTGACGTCGAACACCTCAGCCGGTCGAGCCGCCACGCGCTCGAGTGCGATCAAGCGGTGTCAGGCACCGCTTGACAGGCCCCGGCCGTCGAGGGCTGCTTGACTGTCGTGCATGCGACGTCTCTCACCGTCGCTGATTGTGCTCGCCGTTCTCACTGCCGCTTGTGCCGGCTCGGAGGGCGACGGTGCATTGTCGGCGTCGACCGCACCCACCCCGACGACGCTCGAGCGTTCGTCATCCACCACGACCTCCAGCAGTCCGCCCGCGGCGACCACTTCGTCGCCGTCGCCGTCGGCGTCGACGACGACGGTCGCATCTACCCCGACCACCTCGTCGGCGCCGCCACCGAACGATGCTGCACAGGCGATCTGGACCGACCCGGATCGAGCCGTGTCCGACCGCGTCGAGGCATTGCTCGGGGAGATGACGTTGGCCGAGAAGGTCGGGCAGATGACGCTGCTCGAGAACGGGAGCGCTCGCCCCGACGAGGCCGGCAGCCTGCTCCTCGGCGGTGTGCTGTCCGGCGGCGACGGCGCTCCGGCGGACAACAGCCGGACCGGTTGGGTCGACATGGTCGACGGCTACCAACGCGTCGCGCTCGACACGCGACTCGGTATCCCCCTCCTGTACGGGGTCGACGCCGTCCATGGCCACGGCCTGCTCGCCGGTGCGACCGTGTTCCCCCACAACGTCGGGCTCGGGGCCAGTGGCGACGCCGACCTGGTTCGCGAGATCGGCAGGGCGACGGCTGCCGAGGTGTCCGCAACCGGGGTCACGTGGAACTTCGCTCCGGTGCTCGCGGTGGTGGACGACGTGAGGTGGGGTCGCACCTACGAGTCGTACGGTGCCGACCCTGCGCTCGTCGCCTCGCTCGGCGCCGCCTACGTCGAGGGCCTCACACGAGACGACCTCGATCGACCCGTCCTGGCGACGGCCAAGCACTGGATCGGCGACGGTTCGGTGCGTTGGCAGACATCGACGAACCCGGACTTCCGCATCGACCAGGGCGACGTGCCCGCCGACGACGCGCTGCTGCGCGACGTGCTCATCCCGCCGTATGTCGCCGCGTTCGAGGCAGGAGCTCGAACCACGATGGCGTCGTTCTCGTCGTGGGGTGGGCAGAAGGTTCACGGCAGCGAGGCGCTGCTCACCGACGTGTTGCGTGGCGCCGTCGGCTTCGACGGTTTCGTCGTGTCGGACTGGGCGGGTATCGACCAGATCGTCCCCGACGATGTCGCGGCATCGATCGAGCAGGCGATCCTCGCCGGGATCGACATGAGCATGGTGCCGTCGGACGGTCAGGGTTTTCAGTCGGCGCTCGTCGCCGCGGTCGAGGCGGGGCGCATCCCGCTCGCGCGGATCGACGAGGCCGTCACACGAATCCTCACCGTCAAGTTCGAACTCGGCCTCTTCGAACGACCGCTGGCGGCGGCGATCGACGAGCTGGACGCCGATGATCAGGTGGGTGGAACGATTGCCTCTGACGAGCATCGGGCGTTGGCACGCCGTGCGGTCGCTGCGTCGGCGGTGCTGCTCCAGAACGATGGCGTGCTTCCGCTCGGCGATGACTCGGGCGTGATCGTCGTGGGCGGACCAGCGGCCGACGACGTCGGGCGCCAGGCCGGCGGCTGGACGCTGTCCTGGCAGGGTGAGACCGGTGACGCCGTCACCGGCACCTCACTCCTCGAGGGACTGATCGATCGGTACGGGGTCGACCGCGTCGTGCTCGCCGATCGCGGCGGCGCCGTGCCCGAGGGAGTCCGGCCCGACGTCTGCATCGCAGCTGTCGGGGAGCGGCCGTACGCCGAAGGTCTCGGCGACTCCTCGGCGCTCGCATGGGAAGGGTCGGCGGCGGTCGAGACGCTGCGCACAGCGTGTCCCGAACTCGTCGTCGTGATGATGAGCGGCCGCCCGATGATCGTCACCGATCGGCTCCCCGAGTGGGATGCGTTCATCGCATCGTGGCTGCCCGGATCGGAGGCCGGTGGGATCGTCGACGTGCTGTCGGGCGACGTGCCCTTCACCGCGACGCTGCCGGTCGAGTGGCCGGCGTCGCTCGCCGGTGTGCCTGCGAGCGAATCGATCGAGGCACCGCTCTTCCCCATCGGCGCCGGTATTCTCACGTCCTGATCCCTGTATCAACTGGTGTCTGACACCAGTTGATACAGGGTTGGTACGTTGGCGTCGTGGGGATCGAGGTGACACCGTCGGGGCAGGTGTGTGGTGCGTCGGCGGTCGGCGTCGACCTCGCCGCACCACTCGGCGACGACGTTGTGGCGGAGATCCGAGCGGCCTGGCTCGAGCATCACGTGCTCGCCTTCCCGGACCAGCATCTGTCCGACGACGATCTCGAACGGTTCACGCAGCACTTCGGTCCCTTCGGTGACGATCCGTTCATCGCCCCGATCGACGGGCACGATCACGTCATCGCGATCGAGCGGCGCGCCGACGAGACGGCGCCGCTGTTCGCCGAGAACTGGCACACAGACTGGAGTTTCCAGGCCCGACCGCCTGCCGGCACGTGCCTGTACGGCATCACGATCCCGCCCGACGGCGGTGACACGCTGTTCGCCGACCAGCACGCTGCGCTCGACGCGATGCCGACCGAACTCCGCGAGCGACTCGATGGCCGACTCGCCGTGCACTCGGCCCGTGGTGGCTACGCGCCGAGTGGCATGTACGGCGAGGCCGATCAACAGACCGACCGCAGCATGAGGATCCAACCTTCCGACGAGGCGATGGCGACCCAGCTGCACCCGATCATCCGTGAGCATCCCGAGACCGGTCGGCCGGGGATCTTCGGTTGCATCGGCTACATGATCGGCGTCGACGGTATGGACGACGACCGTGACGATCCGGACGGTCGAGCGCTGCTGTTCGACCTCTACGCGTGGCAGACCCGCGACGAGTTCGTCTACCGGCACCGCTGGGCACCGAACATGTTCGTCATGTGGGACAACCGCTCGGTGCTGCACCGGGCGACCGGCGGATACGACGGCTACGACCGGCTGCTCCACCGAACCACCATCGGCGCCGCCTGATCGACCGCGGAACGCTCGGGCCGGACGGCGAGTGGGTCGTCGTCGACCGTCCGTCAGCGACCGGTGATGTGTGCGAGCAGATCTCGTGCGCTGCGCGACGTGGTGCGGTCGGGCGGTTCGATCGCCCGGAGGGTTCGGCCGAGATCGAGGCCGTCGACGCGCACCGCTCGGAGCGAACCGTCACGCAACTCCCGCTCGACGGCGAGTCGGCTGATGACGGTGGGCCCTGATCCGTTGATCGTCGCGATCCGGACAGCGGACAGCGAGCCGAGATCCAACTCCGACGTCGGTGCTGCGTGCCCGAGCGACGCGAGCGCTTGTTCGAGCGCGGCACGCGTACCAGACCCGCGCTCGCGCAGGACCAGCGGGGTGTTCGCGAATTCCTCGAGGTCGACGACTTCCGAGGTCGCCCACCGGTGAGCCGGACTCACGACGACGACGAGATCGTCGCGCGCCACCTCGGTCGAGCGCATCGACGTTGGCGCCGATGGCGACTCGACGAATCCGAGGTCGACCGTGCCGGCCGAGAGCCGCTCGATCACGCCATCGCTGTTCGTCACGTCGAGGCGAACCGCGACGTCGGGATGATCGCGGTGGTAGCCGTCGAGCCAGACCGGCAGCAGGTACTCGGCAACGGTGTAGCTCGACGCGAGTCGAAGCAGCCCCCGGCGCTCGGCCTTCAGCGCTTCGACCCCTGCGGCGAACGCACCGGCCGAGCGCAGCACGTCGGCCGCCCAGGTGGCGACGAGTTCGCCCTCGGGAGTCGGTCGTGATCCGGTGGGGGAACGGTCGAGCAGCGAGAGGCCGACCTGCGACTCCACCGTCCGGATCCGACTGCTCGCCGACGGCTGGGTGATGCGATGTGCGGCCGCAGCGCGCGAGAGGCTGCCGAGTTCGACGACCGACACGAACAGGTCGAGGGCAGCGAGCTCGGGAACCGATGGTGACAACGGCATCGCGCCACTCTATGTCTTGTCATAGATGAGATCTATGTCGTCGAAGATGAACAGCCGGTAGCGCCGGTTCGCCGGCGCGGCGAGACTGACGTCGAGACCGTCCGGACATTGGAGACCGACCGGACGGCGAGACCGACCAGACAGCGACACCGACAGACAGATGGGGGAGCGATGACCCGACTCGGGTTCCTGCTCGACAGCGATTCGTGCATCGGCTGCCATGCCTGCACCGTGGCATGCAAGAGCGAGCATGACGTCCCGCTCGGCGTGAACCGGACGTGGGTGAAGTACATCGAGACCGGCTCGTTCCCGAATGTCAGCCGTCACTTCTCGGTCATGCGCTGCAACCAGTGCGACGACGCACCGTGTATGACGATCTGCCCGACCTCGGCGTTGTTCCGAGCGGACAACGGCGTCGTCGACTTCCAGGACGGCAACTGCATCGGCTGCAAGGCGTGCATGAACGCCTGCCCGTACGACGCGCTGTACATCAACCCCGAGACCAACACGGCCCACAAGTGCAACTTCTGCAACCACCGCATCGAGATGGATCTCGAACCGAGTTGCGTCGTCGTCTGCCCGACCGAGGCGATCAAGGTCGTCGACCTCGACGATCCGCACCACCCGACCACGAAGATCATCGGTCGAGAGGACGTCGCCGTTCGCGCGCCCGAGCAGAACACCAAGCCGAAGGTCTACTACCGGGGTGCCGATCAAGCGTCGCTCGACCCGACCCGGACGACGATCAAGCCCGACGGCATGATCTGGGCCGACACCACCGAGCACCACCGGGTCACGCCGGAGCTCCACCACGACGGAGGTCACGGCGACGCGGGTATCGTCGCCCGGACCGCGTACACCACGGCCCACAAACGGACGTGGGACCGGATGGTGTCGGGGTATCTGGTGACGAAGGCGATCGCCGGTGGCGTGATGATGGTGGCTGCGCTCCTCGTCCTGCTCGGACACGCCGACGAGCAGGCCGCGGTCGGCGTGTGGCCGCCGATGATCGCCGGCGCCTTCCTCGTCGCGACCGGCGTCTTGCTGATCGGTGACCTCAAGCAGCCGACGCGCTTCCACTACCTGCTCACGCGATCGAACTGGTCGTCGTGGTTGGTGAAAGGGGCGTACGTCCTCGCTGCGTTCGCCGGTGTCACCGCGGTCTGGTGGATCGGCGGGCTGGCCGATGCCGGCGGCGTGTTGAAGGTGCTCGCCGTTCCCGCTGCGGTCCTCGGCGCGGCGACCGCCGGCTACACCGCGTTCCTGTTCGCACAGTGCGAGGGACGCGACCTCTGGCAGACCCCGCTGCTCCTCCCGCTGCTGCTCGCCCGTGCGATCGTCGCCGGCGCAGCCGCGTTCGCCCTGCTCGACCTGTTCATCGACATCCCCTCGCATCGGGCGATCTGGTGGACGCTGCTCGGCGGCGTCGCCGCCGTCGGCTTCCTCTCGTGGGTGGAGCTCAGCGCGAGCGGGAGCCGTCACGTGGAACTCGCTGTCGCATCGATGACCAAGGGCGAGCATCGCGACTGGTTCGGTCTCGGCATCGTCCTCGGCGTCGTGATCCCGCTCGTGTGCACCGTCGTGGCGCTGGCAGCCGACGCGTCGAGCCCGTGGCTCGTGGCCAACGCCGGGCTGTTCGCCCTCATCGGCATGTGGTGCGCCGAGACCGCCTTCGTCCGCGCCGGCCAGTCCGTCCCGCTGTCGTGAGCCCCAGTCCTGAGCCGCCGCTGCCGTGGACTCGCGAGTGACCAGTTGCCAACTCCGAACGATCGAAACGAGCCGACGATGACCGACACCACCAAGCCCTCCGAACCGATCCGCAACCGTCTCGGCAAGTACCCACCGCAGGAGCGCTGGAAGGACTGGACCGAACTCGACGCGGCGGCGTGGCCCGAGCGCAAGGAGCGGAACTACACCCTCGTCCCGACGACGTGCTTCAACTGTGAGGCCGCGTGCGGGCTGCTGTGTTACTTCGACAACGAGACCGGTGAGATCTCGAAGATCGAAGGCAACCCGGTGCATCCCGCATCGCGCGGTCGCAACTGCGCGAAGGGCCCGGCGACGATCAACCAGATCTATGACAACGAACGGGTCCTCCACCCCCTCAAGCAGGTGGGCGA
>JBCBDK010000185.1:0-7412 GCA_038529675.1 Actinomycetota bacterium | reverse complement strand
GTTCGTCGGGGCGCGGGATGGAGGCCATCGTCATGTCGGTTCTCGATCGGGTCGCTGTCGGTCGCGGCGAGTCGGTTCGGGGCGGGGCGCTGGTCAGACCCGGGTGATGTAGTCGCCCGTGCGGGTGTCGACCTTGACCTTCTCGCCGATCTCGAGAAACAGCGGCACCTTGATCTCCTTGCCGGTCTCGAGCGTGGCCGGCTTGGTGCCACCGCTCGAGCGGTCGCCCTGGAGGCCGGGCTCGGTGTGGGAGATGGTCAGTTCGACCGACGCCGGGATCTCGACACCGATGATCTCGCCGTCGTGGAACGCGATCTGGGCGACCATCTGCTCGATCAGGTAGTCCTTCGCGTCACCGAGCGCGACCGGGTCGACCTCGACCTGCTCGTACGTGCTCGTGTTCATGAACACGAAGCTCGTGCCGTCGTTGTACAGGTACTGCATGTCCTGGCGGTCGACGATCGCCTGCTCGACCTTGATGCCGGCGTTGAACGTCTTCTCGATCACGGCCCCCGTCTTCACGTTGCGGATCTTGGTCCGCACGAACGCACCACCCTTCCCCGGCTTCACGTGCTGGAACTCGACGACCTGGAACAGGCCGTTGTCGAGCTCGAGCGTGATGCCGTTCTTCAGGTCGTTGACGGAGATCTGGGGCATGTGTGGACCTTGTTTCGGTGCGGGGCTTCAGTACGTGCCGGGTTCGCGTTTCGGTGAGTGCGTGAGCACCCGGTGACCGGACTCGGTGACGACGGCGAGGTCCTCGATCCGGACGCCGCCGACCCCGTCACGATAGAGGCCGGGTTCGACGGTCACGACGTCGCCGGCAACGAGTGTCTCGGTACTGATGCGAGACTCGAACGGCGACTCGTGGATCTGCAGGCCGACGCCGTGTCCGGTCCCGTGGACGAACCAGTCGCCGTAGCCGTGCTCGGTGAAGTGACCGCGGCAGGCAGCGTCGACGTCGCGGGCGGCGATGCCGGCGCGAAGCGCATCGAGCCCGGCACGCTGCGACGCCGCGGTCAGCTCGAACAACTCGCGATGGAGGGCGGTCGGCTCGCCGATGACCCACGACCGCGTCATGTCGGAGTGATAGCCGTCGACGAGACCGCCGACGTCGATGATCACCATGTCGCCCTCGACGATCGGACGACGGGTGGCGCCGTGGTGAGGCCGAGCTGCGTGGTGCGGTCCGGCGGCCACGATCGTGTCGTAGCTGCGGTCGTCCGCGCCGTGCAGGCGCATGCGGTACTCCAGTTCGGTCCGGATGTCGTGCTCGGTGACGGGTGCGTCCGTGGTGGCGAGCAGGATCGGCTCGACCTCGGCGAGCGCGCGATCGGTGGCCGCCGCGGCCTGCTCGATTCGGGCGATCTCGGCGTCGTCCTTATGGCGACGGAGTTCACCGATCGGCGACGTCACGTTCACGACCGCGAGGTCACCGGCGAGCTGCTGCCACCGGGTGTGGGTCAGCCGACCGGCGTCGATCCCGACCGCGTCGGTGCCTGCACACGACTCGACGAGTCGCTCGTGCAGCCGCGTGGCGAGCTGTTCTGCGATCACGGTCACGCCGGTGCCGGCGGTCTCCTCGCGCGCCTTGTCGAGGTACCGCCCGTCGGTGCCGAGCACGGCATCACGGTCGCGGATCACCAGCCAACCGTTGGAGCCGTTGAATCCCGTCGCCCAGCGGATGTCGGTGAGGTCGGTCACGAGGAACGCATCGACATCGAGCGACCCGATGTGTTCGGCGAGCGCGGCGAGACGCGCGCCGTGGTCGAGCGCCGGGAGATCGGACACGTTCGTGCTCATCCGCGCCGACGCTACGCCGCGAGCCGGACGCCGTCGACGCAACGAAAATCCCCGTGAACCCCTACGAACGCATTCGCGACGGAATCGGGAACACGGTCACCAGCCCCAGACCGCTCGTGCAGTGTGTTTGCGCGGGCGGTTCCACCGTCGACTCGATGTCGACATCCCCTCACCCAACGGAGCACCCACCATGTCCCGAACCACCCCGTCCACCCCTTCCTCTCCCGCGTCGAGCAGGTCGTCGACCACGCCGTCCGGGTCGGCGACCCGGCTCACCGACCCGTTCGATCGACTCCGTCCGATCTTGCTCACCGGCATCCGAGTCGTGCTCGGCTACCTGCTCATCCGCCACGGGCTCGACAAGTTCGACACCGGCCTCGGCAACGTCGGCGATGCGTTCGATGGCTGGGGCGTACCACTCCCCGACCTGTCCGCCACCGCCGTCGCGTTCATCGAGGTGATCGGCGGCGCCGCACTCATCGCCGGCGTGGCGACGCGATTCGTCGCGATCGCGGCGATCGGTGTGCTCGTCGGAGCCATCTGGTTCGTGAAGGCCGACATCGGTGTGCTCGGCGGCGCGGAGACCGACCTCGCGTACATCGCCGGCCTCGCTGCTCTCGTGGCGTTCGGCCCCGGGCGCTGGTCGGTCGACCGAGTGATCGGGCTCGACCGTTCCCGCGATGTCGACCTGCCGACCGTCGAGCAACACCTGGCCGACGTCTGATCCGTCCACGACGTCTCGCCGGAGCGTTCGTCCCCGGCCTCAGGTGAGGAAACGTTCGAGCGTTCGCCGAACGGGTGCCTCGTCGACACCGGGGACGACCTCGACACCGTCGGCGCCGTCGAGGACGAACGTCAAGCCGTCGAGCGCCTTCTTGTCGCGACCCATCAACGCGATCATCTCCTCGACGTCGAGCCCGCCGGGTGGGCGTGTCGCCAAGTCGTAGGCACCGGCCACGACGGCGACGTGTTCGTCGACGCGGCTGCGGTCGATCCGTCCGAGCTCGGCACCGAGTTCGGCGGCGAAGACCAACCCGATCGCCACGGCCTCACCGTGCGCCAGTGCATGGTCGGTCGCGGTCTCCAGTGCGTGGGCGAGCGTGTGTCCGTAGTTGAGGAGTGCACGGCGCCCGCCCTCGCGCTCGTCGGCGGCGACGACCTCGGCCTTGATCTCGACGCAGCGGGCGACACGCTCCTCGAGGTCCATCGCGAGGAGATCGTCGCCGGTCAGGAAGTGGTACTTCGCCATCTCGCCGAGGCCGCAGCGCATCTCGCGCGGCGGCAGGGTGACGAGTGCGTCGAGGTCGCAGACGACGCCGGACGGTTGCCAGAACGCGCCGACGAGGTTCTTGCCCTCCGGCAGGTTGACGCCGGTCTTGCCGCCGATCGCCGCATCGACCATGCCGAGCAACGACGTGGACACGTGCACGACCGGCACACCGCGATGCCATGCAGACGCCGCGAAGCCGGCCACGTCGGTGACCATCCCACCACCGACGCCGACGACGACGTCGTTGCGGGTGAGCCCGAAGGTCGCGAAGCCGCGCATCAGCGACTCGATCGTCGCCAACGACTTCGCTGCCTCACCCTGGCCGATCTCGAAGACCTCGACTGCACGTCCGTCGGCGACACCGGAGAGGTCGCGAAACTCAGCGGGAATCCCCGGCTGCGTCACGACGGCGACGCGTCGCGCCGAGGCCGGAAGCAGCTCGGGCAGTGCATGGCGGGCACCCTCGCCGACGACGACGTCGTACGGCTGCCCGACGATCGGCACGGTCACGTGGCGCATCGTGCGACTCCCTCAGGCGCAGCAGCGCAACACGGCACCGGCGACGTCGTGGACGGATCGATGCTCGACCGAGACGATCGCGTCGGCGACCTCCCGGTAGAGCGACTCGCGGGTCTCGAACATCTCGCGCAGCACACCCTCGGGATCGTCGTCGAGCAGGGGTCGGTGCATCCCGTTGCGCACCCGGTCGAGGAGCAGGTCGACGCCGGCGAGCAACCACACCACGTGCGCATCGGACTCGGCGAGGACTCGCCGGTTCTCTTCGCTCAGCACCACGCCGCCCGCCGCAGCGATGACCGACGGTTCGTCCGCCGTCACGCCGTCGATGAGCACCTGCGTTTCGAGCTCGCGGAAGTGCGCCTCGCCGTCGGCGGCCCAGATCTCACGAACCGTCCGGCCCTCTCTCGCTTCGATCATCTCGTCGGAGTCGTACAGCGTGCGCCCGAGTCGCTCCGCAAGGAGGCGTCCGACCGACGACTTGCCGGCTCCCATCATCCCGACCAGCACGATGTGCTGGGTCTGGCAGTCCCACGTGCCCATCGCCGCGCGCCCCTCAGAGCGATGCCCGGAACGCCTCGGCGTTGCGAACGAACTCGTCGACGGAGTCGCCCCCGAACTTGCGTTGTGCCTCGGCGGCGAGAACGAGCGACACCATGGTCTCGGCCACGACGCCCATCGCCGGGACCGCGGTGACGTCGGTGCGCTCCTTGAACGACACGGCCGACTCCTTGGTGGCGGTGTCGACCGTTTCCAGGGTCGGCTTGTTCAGCGTGGCGAGCGGCTTCATCGCTGCACGAACGACCATGAGCTCACCAGTGGTCATTCCGCCCTCGGTTCCGCCGGCGAGCGTCGAGCCGCGGTGGTACCGACCCTGCTCGCCGTCCCACGAGATCGCGTCGTGAGCGGCGCTACCGCGCCGACCGGCGACGTCGAATCCGTCGCCGATCTCGACTCCCTTGACCGCCTGGATCGACATGATCGCCTGGGCGACCATGCCGTCGATCTTGCGGTCCCAGTGCACGTGGCTGCCGAGCCCGACCGGCACGCCGAACGCAAGGACCTCGACGACGCCGCCGAGGCTGTCACCCTCCTTGGCCGCCGCCTTGATCTCGGTGATCATGTCGTCGGTCGTGGCGAGGTCGAAGCAGCGCACCTGGTTCTCGTCGACACGATCCAGCTCGCTCGGCGTGGGGCGGGCGGCACCGTCGGGGACGCGGACGGACCCCATCTGGATGACGTGACTGAGGACCTCGATACCGATGGTCCGGAGCAGTGCTTTGGCGACAGCACCGGCAGCGACCCTCGCGGCAGTCTCCCGGGCGCTGGCACGTTCGAGTACGTCGCGGGCATCGCTGAAGCCGTACTTCTGCATCCCGGCGAGGTCGGCGTGGCCGGGTCGGACCTGGGTCAGCGGCTGCTTGGTCGCACCCGGCGCCGGGTCCATCTCCTCGTGCCATTTGTCGGAGCGGAACCACTCGGAGTTCTTGATCTCGATCGCCACCGGCGAGCCGAGTGTGCGGCCGTGGCGGACGCCGCCGATCAGGGTGAGTTCGTCATCCTCGAACCGCTGGCGCGGGCCACGGCCGTACCCGAGCCGCCGCCGGGCCATCTCGGCCTGGATGTCCTCGACGGTGACCTGCAGGCCGGCGGGCAACCCCTCGACGATCACCACGAGCCCCTGCCCGTGTGATTCGCCCGCCGTCAAGTACCTGAGCATCGTTCCGAGGCTATCCCCGCCAGACTGCGGGCATGTGGGGAGCCCGCGCCGTGCGTCATGTCGCCATCGTCCTCGCGCTCCTGCTCGGCGTCGGCGCCGCGGCGAACGCAGATGCGCCCGAAAGGGTGCGCACGACGGCCACGGTCGCCGAGCAGGCAGTTCGTGTCGATCCGCCCGATCCGCCGACACGGGCACTCCTGATCAGCGACTCAGCGTGGCTCGGCCTCCGACTCCGAGGGACCGTCGACGCAGTCCAAGGCACCGACGTGACGCTGGCGTTGGCCTCGTGCCGACGTCGGGTCGCGACGTCGTGCCGGAACTCGACCGGCTTCGTCCCGATCACGCTGCTCCAAGAACTCGACGCCCACCCCACGGGCTACGACACGCTCATCGTCGCCACCGGCTACAACGACCACGACCAGCGGTTCCTCGACGAGGTCGACACCATCATCCGACGAGCGCGCTCGCACGACTACACGCGGGTCGTCTGGCTGACCCTGCGCTCGAACGTCGCCTACGTCTCCCCCGGCACGGCAGGATTCGCCGAGGTCTTCGCTCGCTCGAACGAGGCCATTCGTGCTCTGGCCACCGCTGGGACGTATCCGGAACTCGTGATGGCGGACTGGGCGGCATATGCACGCACGCATCACTCGTGGTTCCCGAGTGACGGCATCCACCTACGGCGTCTGGGTGGGTATGCGGCGGCCGACTACCTCTCGCGCAAGTTGGCGCACCTCGACGGGCTCTCGTGCCCACAGCCGGTGACGCCGGACGCGCCCGCCGAGCACCCGTGCCCCGACCCCGACGCGACCGGACTCACGGCCGATCTCGCCGCGCTGTACCCGACCGACGTGGCGTCACCCGAGGCTCGGTTCGAGCTCGTCTGGGAAGGGTCGAGCTCATGGCCGGCCCCGGCGTGGTGGGAGCGCTGACAGCGCCGCTGACCGCATCGCCACCGTGTCCACCTCGGCGTCGTCGGCCAGCCAGATCCGTTGCTGGAGCGCTGCCTGGTGCACCAGCATGCCGAGGCCGTCGACGGTGCGAGCGCCCTGCTCGTTCGCCGCAGCCAGCCACGCCGTCTCCAACGGGTGATAGACGAGATCGACGACCACCTGTCCCGCATGGATCAGCCCTGGATCACACGCGAGGTCGGCGTCGACCGCGTCCTCCTGCGCCACGCCCATGCCGACGCTCGTCGCGTTGACGACCACATCGGCGCGGGAGATGTCGCTGATGATCCCGACCGATGCCGCTGACGCCAGCGCGGCCGCTTGTTCGGCTCGGTCGGTCGAGCGGTTCAGGACGGTGATGTCGCTCGATCCCGCACGGGCGAGCGCGTCGATCACCGATCGCGCCGCTCCACCGGCCCCGATGACGGCGACGCGAGCACCGTCGACGTCCACGCCGGCGTCGGCCAGCGACGTGACGAATCCGGCACCGTCGGTCGACGAGCCGACGAGATCGTCGCCGTCCCAGCTCACCGTGTTGACACTGTGGAGCGCGGCCGCCGCCGGGTCGAGTCGATCGACCAGCCGTGCGACGTCGGCCTTGTGCGGCATGGTGACCGAGAGCCCGCCGATTCCGAGCGTCCGCATCGCATCCAGCGCTGCGCCCGCCTGCCCGGGGGCCACGTCGAACGCGACGTACGACCAGTCGACGCCGGCCGCCTCGAACGCCGCCCGATGGATCGCCGGCGAGAGACTGTGCGCAACCGGCGATCCGATGACGGCAGCGAGCCGGCCCGGCCCCGACACGCCCTCCACGTTCAGCCCAGCAACCCGGCGGCGGCCGCGCGTCGCACGTTCTCCTCGTGCTGCTCGCCGGTGGCAGCGAACACGTGGCGACCGTCCTCGTCGGCCAGGACGTAGAACAGGTAGAAGCACTCGTCGGGCTGAGGCAGTTCACGGCAGATCGGATCGCCGGGCGGTGGGTTCGGTGCCGGGTTGAGCGCAGCTCGAATCGAGGCCCGACCCGGGTTGGCGATCGGCGTCGCCGGCAGGCCGGGCAGCAGATACGTGTTCCAGTCCGAGGGGATCTGGCGCAGCTCGCGGAACGGCAGCTCGGTGTCGAGCCCGAGTTGGGTGCGTCCGTAGAGCACCGCGG
>JBCBDK010000184.1:0-7443 GCA_038529675.1 Actinomycetota bacterium | reverse complement strand
GCCAGCGACCCTCGAACGCCGAGACGGTCGCTGGCTGAAGACGGGCGACGCCGCCCGGGTGGACGACGAGGGCTTCGTCTACATCGTCGACCGATGGAAGGACATGTACATCTCCGGTGGCGAGAACGTGTACCCGGCCGAGGTCGAGAACGTGCTCTATCAGCTCCCTCAGGTCGCCGAGGCGGCCGTCATCGGGGTGCCGAACGACCGATGGGGTGAGGTCGGGCTCGCAGTGCTGGCGCTGAAGCCGGGGCAGGAACTCGACCGGGTGACCGTGGTCGAGCACTGCGTCGAACGGTTGGCCAGGTTCAAGGTGCCGAACGACATCGCGCTCGTCGACGCGCTGCCGCGCAACGCGACCGGCAAGGTGCTCAAGCGCGAGTTGCGCACCGAGTTCGTCCACGACGACGCGCCGGCGATCAGCTGAGCGAGCCGTTTCCCTTGGTCGTCGGTCGTCGGGCGACGGTCGAACTCGGCCGATCGAGCGCGTCAGCGGTGTCGGTCAACGCCCCAGCATTCGTCGGCAGATGCGTTCGCGGTGAGATCATCGACCGATGCTGATCCCCGCGCCTGACGTCACCGATGAGCAACTGGTTGCGCTCGAAGCGCGCATTCAGGCGGGGCTGCGCTGCCGTTCGCTCGACGGACTCCGTGTGATCGGCTTCGGTGAGATCGGCGTTGCGATCGGCGTCCCCGACGACGAACCCGTCGCCGTCGTCAAGCGGGTGCCGGCCGTGGCCGACCGCACCGATCTCGACGAGTGGTTCGGCTATCTCCGGCGGTAGGAACGACTCGTGGCGCAGTATGTCGAGGTGGCGCCGACCGAGCACCGGATCATCAGCACGGGCGCTGACGGGCGGTGGGCCGGCTACCTCGTCCAGCACTGCTACCGGCCCGACCTGCTCGTCGAGAACATCCTCGCCGGTGAGACTCCGGCGGCTGATCGTCCGATCGTCACGGCGGTTCGCGATGCGGCGCTGGCCGCCGTCGCCGATGGGAGTGGAGCGATCGACAGCCAGTTCTCGAACTTCGTCTGGGATCAGGGCGTGCTGACCACGATCGACTGCGGTTCGCCGTTCCTCTACCACGACGACGGCAGCGCCGACTACGAGATCGGGGCGTACTCGAGCGCAATGCCGAGTGTGCTGCGACCGGTCGTCGTCAGGCTCGCCCGCAAGGTCGTCGACGAGACCGGAACGGCGAACGGCAACCCGAGTTGGCTGCGCTGAGCATCGTGCGCATCGGACAGGAACGCTGGCTCGATGCCGTGCTGGCGTCGTTCAACGACCGGCTCGATCGGCCGATACGCCGTTCGGACGTGATGGAGCGATTCGAGCGGCTGCACGCGGAGATGCAGCAGATCAAACGCCTTGGCCGACTCCAGCGCAGTTGGCTCGAGCGCGTCCGGCGGCGACGATACGAGTTCTTCATCACCGACTCATTCACCGGTGAGGTGCTCTGAGCCGGGTGGGGTGCCTCGAGGCAGGCCCACCCGGCTCGGAGCCATCGGATCAGGTGCCGACGCGACCGCCGTCCAAGCGGCGGATGGCGACCGTGGCCGGGCGTGGGCGGCCGTCGGGATCCCCGTCGGGCCACGCGCTCGTCGCCGTCGGATCCTCCGGCGTGCCCGAGTCGCCCGGGTGCTGGATGTTGATGAACAGCGTCGTGCCGTCCGGCGTCATCGTCGCACCGGTGACCTCGCAGTCGTTCGGTCCGACGAAGAAGCGCTTGATCTCGCCGCTGTCAGGGTCGCACGCCAGCATCTGGTTGTTGGAGCCGTCGGGCTGACCGCCGTCGGTCTGGATCCAGAGCACACCGAACGGGTCGAGGTACAAGCCATCGGGCGCACCGAAGATGTCGTCGTCCTCCACCGTTGCGCCGGAGGCAGCGTCACCGGCCAGGATGAAGATCTCCCAGTTGAACGTCGTCGCCGTCGCGTCGCCGCCCTCGTTGGCTTTGATGATGTGGCCGAAGGCGTTGAACAACCGAGGGTTGGCGGCGTCGGCGATGCTCGGGACGAAGCGCCCCGGCGTCGCCTCGAAGAGGGGCGTGCCGTCGTCGGCAACTGCGTCCTCACGGCCACGGCGGGTGTTGTTGGTGCAGGCGAGGAACACGTCGCCGGTGCTCTCGTTCGTCGTGGTCCACTCCGGGCGGTCCATCGGGGTCGCGCCGAGCAGATCAGCTGCCAGGCGGGTCTTCACGAGTACGTCGCCCTGGTCGGCGAAGCCGTTGTCCGCAGTGAGCGGACCCTGGCCGTGCACGAGCGGGAGCCAGTCGGCGGTGCCGTCGTCGTTGAACTTCGCGACGTACAGGGTGCCTTCGTCGAGCGGGCTCTTCCCGGCGGCGATGTCATCGGCCCACGGCCGGGCGCTGACAAACTTGTAGTAGTAGTCGAAGCGCTGATCGTCGCCCATGTACACCACGACTTCGCCGGTCGGAGCGGTGAGGAAGGCGGCACCCTCGTGCTTGAACCGGCCGAGTGCGGTGCGCTTCGCAGCGACCTCCTGGCTGTACGGGTCGATCTCGACCATCCAGCCGAATGTGTTCGGGCGGTTCGGTTCGAGGTCGGCGCGCCAGTTCGTGTCGGTCGAGGCCCACAGGTAGCCGAACCCGCGTCCACCGACGCCATAGCGAGCGTTGATGCCTGCCTGCTCCTCGGAGATGCCCGATGCCGTGCCGCCGGTCTCCTCCCAGAAGTACCCGTTGAAGTTCTCTTCGGTGGTGAGGTACGTGCCCCACGGGGTCTTGCCCGACCCGCAGTTGTTGACCGTGCCTCGGCTCCAGGTGCCGTCGAAGCCGTCGGTCTGAAGGAGGCGGTGCCCCGCAGCCGGGCCGGTGAGCCGCATCTTGGTGTTCGGCGTGATGCGGCGGGCACGCGGTGACGGGACGACCTTCCAACCGCCGTCGCGTTGCTGGCGGATCTCGGCGACGGTGACACCGTGACCGGCCTGCTCCTTGCGGGTCTTGTTCTGGTTCCAGTTGTCACGCCCGTCGGGGAACGTGAGCTGGCCGAGTGTGTACTCGTGGTTGACGGCGATCATGCCGCGAGTGCTGCTGTCGCGGTTGGGGCCGAGGGGATAGAAGAACATCCCGTCGTGGCCCTGGCCGAACTGGCGCTCCTGGTG
Source organism: Actinomycetota bacterium (assembly GCA_038529675.1). GTDB lineage: Bacteria > Actinomycetota > Acidimicrobiia > Acidimicrobiales > Ilumatobacteraceae > Ilumatobacter_A. Next base: position 4,318 of record JBCBDK010000184.1, on the reverse strand, counting down.
CTCGGCGGGGTTCGAGGCGTCCTTTGCGAACCTCGGTGCCCGACCGTCGATCGGGTCGCCCCACGCCATGATCGGCTGGCCGACGTAGCCCGCGGGCAGTGCGATGCCGTCGGCGGCCCGGGTCGGGATGGCGTCGAAGCCGAGGCTCTCACCCGCATCCCCTTCGTGCCCGTCGGCGCTCGCCCTCGATCCACCGATCGCCGACCCGACGAAGAACGACGCAAGACCGAGCGCGCCACCGGAGATGACGGAACGCCGGTTGATGCGAGCGTCGATGATGTCCGAAAAGGACCGACTGTCGGATGGGTTGGTTGGGAGGTCTTCGATGTCGTCGTTGATCACGGCGCAGATCCTTCTCGATCGAGCCAACGGCGAGGTTGCCGTTACGTGTACGGGAGTTGAGGGGATCTTGAACTTAGCTCTCGGGAGATGAGTGACGTGACGGACGCCACTCGATGGGTTGGCCCGATCGGTCAGCGCTCGACGCGTGCGCCGACACCACGCCGCGTCGCCGCATCGAACACGAGGCGCGCCGCCGCGACATCCTGCGCCGCGATGCCCGCGGACTTGTACAGCGAGAGCCGATCGCGGGCGTCGGCGTGGCGACCCGGAGCCGCAGCCAGCTCGCCGAGCTCGACGAGGCGCGTCGGGTCGACGCCGCCCGACTCGATCGCCGCGCGGATCTCATGTGTCCCGACCGGGTATTCGTCCGACGCCGTCGCCCGTGTCTCCACGACGACGACATCGGCGCCGTGGACGATGTCGGAACCGATCTCGGGGCCGCCCGGGGCGAACCCGACGGAGGTGACGTGTGCGGAGGGGTCGAGCCAGTCTCGTCGGATGATCGGTGTCGGGGAGTCGGTCGTGGCGCAGACGACGACAGCACCACGGCATGCGGCTTCGACGTCGCCGCTCCCGGTCACGTCGACGTCGACCTCGGCGGCGACGTCGGCGGCGAGCGCGGCGGCCGCGGCCGCGTTGCGGCCGGCGATCCGGATCGAGGTGAACGGGCGGACGCGCGACACGGCGAGCGCGTGGCTTCGAGCCTGGACACCCGTGCCGACGACCGCCAGGATCTCGGCGTCGCGAGGTGCGAGCACGTCGGCGGACACGGCCGAGCCCGCAGCGGTTCGTTCGGCGGTGATGACGTCGCCGTCGAGCATGGCGAGGAAGTCACCGGTCCCGGGGTCGGCGAGGACGATGATGGCCTCGTGGGTCGGCAGACCGGTGCCTGCGTTCGCCGGGAAGACGTTGACCACCTTGGTCGCCATCGCATCGAGTGCCGGGACGTACGCCGGCATGGCGGCCATCACGCCGAACGGCTCGCTGCGCTCGGCTGCAACCCGCGATGGCAGCGATACCCGCCCCGCCGACACCTCGATCATCACCGCCGCGATGGCGTCGCGGAGCGCATCGCGGTCGAGGACCTGTTCGACGTCGGCCCTGCTCAGCAGCAGCATCGGCCGACGGGAGACGTCAGCCGCCGCGGGCGGCGCGGGCGGCCTGCTTGGCGAGTCGCTTCGCGGTCCGGCCGATCGGCTCGATGTTGCGGTGATCGCAGTCGCCGACCTCCATCCCGTTCTCGAACAGGACGCGGTACCGCTGCCAGTTGAAGCCGTTGGCGAGGATGACCTTGCCCTCGGTGCCGACCGGAACTCCGTGGATCTCCTCGGTCGACCGCACCTTGTCGTTCATCTTCAGCGTGAGCTGGCCGTCGTGCGGCGTGGCGAGCTTGTGCGGCTTCCAGTACTCGGTGGTGGCCATAGCACCCTCAGTCTGCCCGACCGGGCCGGCGTTCGCGCGATTCCGGCGTTCCGCAGCGTGGCGAGCATCCACTCGCTCAATGCCCGGTGGGGCGCCCGGGTGCGCCGTCCGACCGCGCCGATAGCGTGGTTGCACTGTGAAGAGTTCGGTTGAAGTCCTCGAGGACAACAAGGTGAAGGTCTACGTCGAGGTCGACGAGGCCGAGTTCGACAACGACATCGACAAGGCGTTCAAGGCGATCGCCAAGGAGGTCCGGCTGCCGGGCTTCCGTGCCGGCAAGGTGCCTCGCAAGGTGCTCGAAGCCCGCATCGGGCTGGAGGCGGCCCGCGACGAAGCCCTGCGCGAGGCGGTGCCGCAGTACCTCACCCAGGCGGTCAGGGAGCACGACGTCGACCTGATCGCACAGCCCGAGGTCGAGATCACGGACGGCCAGGCCGAGGGTCCCGTCGAGTTCGAAGCGGTCTGCCAGGTTCGCCCCGAGATCACGATCGAGGGCTACAAAGGCATGTCGATCGAGCTGCCGGCCATCGAGGTCGGCGACGACGACCTCACCGAGGCGCACGACGCCGAGTTGGCCCGCGAGGCCTCGCTCGCCGACGTCGACCGGCCGATCCAGACCGGCGACTTCCTCACGATCGACCTCGCCGCGACGCGCGACGGCGAGGAAGTCCTCGGCCTCAACACCGAGGACTGGTCCTACGAGGTCGGCCAAGGTTGGGTGACCGAGGACTTCGACGATCAGCTCGTCGGTGCGTCGGCGGGCGACACGCTCGAGTTCACATCCACCCCCAAGGGAACCGAGGAGTCGGCCGAGTTCACGGTCACCATCACCCAGGTGCAGGAACGGACGCTCCCCGAACTGACCGACGAGTGGGTCGACGAGAACCTCGGCGAGTTCTCGACCGTCGACGAGTGGAACGAGAGCCTCCGCACGTCGCTCCGTGAGCGCAAGCTCGGTGCCGCCCGTCAGGAGGCCGGGGCGAAGATCAACGATGCCTTGGCAGCGCTGGTCGCGGTCGAGCTCCCCGAGCCGATGGTCGCCCAGGAGCTCAACCAGCGCATGCAGCAGATGTTCGGTCAGCTGCAGCAGCAGGGGATCGACGTCGAGCAGTGGATGCAGGCGACCGGGCAGGACCCCGAGGCGATGATCGAGAACATGCGCCCGGCCGCCGAAGAGGGCGTCAAGCTCGACCTCGCGCTGCGGGCCGTCGCCACCGCCGAAGGAATCGAAGCCGGCGACGACGAGTTGGAGGGCGAGTACGCCCGCCTGGCCATGCAGTACGGCCAGAAGGCCAAGGACATCCGCCGTGCCTACGAGCAGAACGACATGGTCGGCGACCTGATCACCCAGATCAAGAAGGCGAAGGCCTACGACCTGATCGTCCACGAGTGCGAGTACGTCGACGACAACGGGGCGGCGCTCGATCGAGACGAGCTGATTGGTCAGACGCACGAGGACGACGACGCCGAGGATGCCGACGCCGGCGAACAGACCGGCGAGGCGACCGACGCTGCAACAGACGACACACCCGACCCCGTCGAGGCCGATGAGGCGCCGACGGCCGATACCGGAGAGGATGAGGACTGATGGACCTCACTGCGAAGAACTACCTCGTTCCCAACGTCGTCGAGCAGACCAGCCGCGGCGAGCGGGCGTACGACCTCTACAGCCGGCTGCTCAAGGAGAACATCATCTTCTTGCAGACGCCGGTCGACGACCAGATCGCCAGCCTGATCTGTGCGCAGTTGATCCACCTGGAGTCGGAGAACCCCGACAAGGACATCAACATCTACGTCAACAGCCCCGGCGGCGACATCACGGCACTGTTCGCCATCTACGACACGATGCAGTTCATCAAGAACGACATCGCCACGATCTGTCTCGGCCAGGCGGCATCTGCCGCAGCCGTGTTGCTGGCGGCGGGCACGAAGGGCAAGCGCTTGGCGCTCCCGCACGCTCGCGTGCTGCTCCATCAGCCGTGGGGTCAGGTCGGCTACGGCCAGGTCACCGACCTCGAGCTGGCGGCGCAGGAGATCCTGCGGATGCGGGAGCTCCTCGATCAGATCCTCGCCGAGCACACCGGTCAGAGCGTCGAGCGGATCCACGAGGACACCGACCGCGACTTCGTGATGGAGGCCGAGGAGGCGCTCGAGTACGGCATCATCGATCAGGTGATCTCGGTGCGCGACAGCGTCGACCGAACCGGTCCGATTCGCTGACGATTCCGCCAAGTCCCAGCGGGCGGGTTCCCGATGGGGCATGATGGTCCGCTCAGGCGACGCGACGAACGAGATCGAGGGGATGCAGCGTGGCGAAATTCGGTGACACCGGCGAACTCCTCAAGTGTTCGTTCTGTGGCAAGTCACAGAAGCAGGTCAAGAAGCTGATCGCCGGTCCCGGCGTCTACATCTGCGACGAGTGCATCGATCTCTGCAACGAGATCATCGAAGAGGAGCTGACCGAGACCGCCGAGGTCGACTTCGACACGCTGCCCAACCCACGCGAGGTCCGCACCTACCTCGACGACTACGTCGTCGGTCAGGACGACGCGAA
>JBCBDK010000183.1:0-7476 GCA_038529675.1 Actinomycetota bacterium | reverse complement strand
CCGGATCGACGTTGCTCCACACCGGTGATCGGTGGGTGCGGATCGACGCCGACGAACTCCGCCGTCAACGGGCGAAGCTCGACGAGTTGAAGTCGACCCGGTCGCGGGTCACTCCGCTCCAGCTGTTGCAGCTCGCCAACGACGAGGCGGCCACGGAGGATGCTCCCACCATCCGTGTCCACGAGGCCGGCACGACCGTCGGCGCCGACACGTTCAGCGGCGACACGTTCAGCGGACTGGGCGCGTACCTCGACGGCGTCGAGATCGGGTCCGACCCGTCGGGTCGCGAGTCGACCGGCGGCCACGACATCGGGCTGTCCGCCCGCGACTGGGTGACCGCACTCCTCGACGGCCTGCCCGACGAGGAACTCGACGAGGCCACCGAGTCGGCCGGGTTCGTCGGCGAGCTGCGCCACTATCAACGTCGCGGGCTGTCGTGGATGCGGTTCCTCGCCTCGCTCGGGCTCGGTGGCTGCCTCGCCGACGACATGGGCCTCGGCAAGACCGCCACCACCCTCGCTCACCTGCTCGAACGTCCGGGACCGCACCTCGTCGTCTGCCCGCTGTCGGTCGTCCGCAACTGGCGCAACGAGTCGAACCGGTTCACCCCGTTCTTCGAGGTCACGGTGCATCACGGCAGCGGCCGTGACCGCGGGATCAACGCGCTGGTCGAGGCGTCGGCGCGCGCCCGCGACCCCGAGGCCGACATCGAGGAGATGTTCGCCGTCGACCCCGAGCGCCAGCTCGTCATCACCACCTACGGGCTGCTCCCCCGCGACCTCGAGCACCTCGGCGCGATCGACTGGTCCACGATCGTGCTCGACGAGGCACAGATGGTGAAGAACCCCAACACCAAGGCGGCGCGGGCCGTCCGCACGCTCGGGGCGGAGCAGAAGCTGGCGCTCACCGGCACACCGGTCGAGAACCGGTTGTCCGAACTCTGGTCGATCCTCGACGTGGTCAATCCGGGCATGCTCGGTTCGCTCGAGCACTTCCGCCAGACCTACTCGGGCCCGATCGAACGCCAGCACGATCCCGACGCCACCGCCCGGCTCCGACGGCTCACCGGCCCGTTCGTCCTCCGCCGCACCAAGGCGGACAAGCGGCTGCTCCCCGACCTGCCCGACAAGGTCGAGCAGATCGCCTGGGCCACGCTCACCAAGGAGCAGGCCGTGCTGTACCAGCAGGTCGTCGACCAGTTGCTCGTCGACGCCGAGGGCTCGGAGGGGATGAAACGTCGCGGCATCGTGCTCGCCGCACTGATGCGTCTCAAGCAGATCTGCAACCACCCGGCGCACGCCCTGAAGGACGACTCCCGCCTCGCCGGCCGTTCGGGCAAGCTCGCTCGCTTCGACGAGCTCGTCACCGACCTGCTGGATCAGGGCGAGCGGGCACTTGTGTTCACGCAGTTCCGCGAGATGGGCGAGCTGCTCGTCCGTCACGTCGGCGAGCAGTTCGCCATGCAGGCGCCGTTCCTCCACGGCGGCGTCACGCGCACCCGTCGCGATCGGATGGTCGACGACTTCCAGGACGGCTCCGGCCCACCGCTCCTGCTCGTGTCGTTGAAGGCGGGCGGCACCGGCCTCAACCTCACCGCCGCGAGCCAGGTCATCCACTACGACCGCTGGTGGAACCCGGCGGTCGAGGATCAGGCGACCGACCGGGCATGGCGCATGGGTCAGACCCGCCTGGTCAACGTCCACAAGCTCGTGTGCGAGGGGACGGTCGAGGAGAAGGTCAACCAGGTCATCGACGACAAGCGGGCCCTCGCCGAACAGGTCGTCGGCACGGGCGAGAACGGTGACGCCTGGCTGAGCGAACTCTCCACCGACGAACTCCGCGACCTCATCGTGTTGGAGCCGCCGACATGAGCCGCCCCCGCAAGCCGTTCGGCGCGAACCAGCCCGGTCGTCTGCCCGCGACCATGGTCAAGGTGTTGGCCGCCGAGATGAGCGACCCCCAGCGCAGCCGTAAGGGAAAGCGGTACGCCGCCGACGGGAGCGTCACCGACATCACGATCGAGGCAGGCGTGGTGACCGCCGAGGTCCAGGGGTCACGTGCGACGCCGTACATCGCCACGCTCGAGGTCGGCCCCGGCGACGGCATGCCGCTGCGTCGCGACCTGCACGCCACCTGCACCTGCCCCGACGACGAGCACTGGAACGATCGGATCTGCAAGCACGTCGTGGCCCTCATGTACGTGTTCGCCGACGAGCTGCTGATCGAGCCGGAGCTGCTCGACGTGTGGCGTGACAACGACCGCAGCGACCACGCCGGTGGCGGGCGAGACGACCGCGACGCAGACCCGGCCGGACGGCTCGACGGCACCGACGACCCCGACGAGAACGAGGACGACGACGCCGAGGAGACCGACCAGGAGTCGGGCCGGGCGCCGCGACGCCACCTGCAGCTCGTCCGCGACGGCATCGACCGGGCACGACACGAACGTGAGACCGGCGAGCCGGCCGACGAGGAACCCGACGCAGTGCTCGATCCACTGGTGCTCGTCCTCGGCGTCCCCGAGGGTCGTACGATCCCGGTGGTGCCCGTGCTCGAACCCGCCGACCTCGCGCTGCCGCGCCGCCCCGAGCTGGCGACCGCGCTCCGCGAGGCGCTCCACGAGGTTCGGGTCGACTGGGACTGACGCCTGCGATCGTCGGCGCCCACGCGATCACGCACCGACGAGCGGAGTGCCGACACCGATGAACCGATGACCGACGACGACACCACCCGCATCACCCGACCGGGTCGGCGCGCACACCGGACGCCCGAGCAGGCCGACGCGATCACGGCTGCCCGAGCGACGGGTGGCGCACTCGGCGCCGACATGACCGAGCAGCACACGTCGTCGGCGGCGTCGACGTCGTCAACGGCCGGCGCGGCGGCGGGCGTGCCGACCGGCGCAGGCTCGGGCGGTGGGGACACCGACACGGGCGCTACGGACGGCGCGGGACGCGACTGGTCGGCGCCGTTGAAGAAGCCTCAGCGGGCGTGGTGGCACCGGCACCTCGACTCCGAGGAGCGCCAGCGGGTCATGACCGAGTTGGGCATCCGCAGGCAGGAGCACTGGGGCTTCCGCTTCACGACGATGCTCACGCTCTCGGTGATCGTCGCTGTCATGGGCCTGTCGGCGGACTCGGCGGCGGTGGTGATCGGCGCGATGCTCCTCGCTCCGCTGATGCAACCCGTGCTCGCCGCGGCGGCCTGCATCTCGATGGCGCTGTTCCGCAAGTCGCTGCGTTGGGTCGGCATCACGGTCCTGGCCACGGTCTGGAGCATCTTCCTCTCGTATCTTCTCGCGAGGCTGTTCATGAGCGGCGAGCTGCCCAACGAGGTCACGAGCCGCACCGCCCCCGACATCCGCGACCTCGTCGTCGCACTCGGCGCCGGCGTGGCCGGTGCCTACGCCACCGTTCGCAAGGACGCGTCAGCCTCGTTGCCGGGCGTCGCCGTCGCCGTCGCGCTCGTGCCACCGCTCGGCGCCGTCGGCATCTCGATGGAGGCCGGCAACGCCACGTTCGCCCAGGGTGCGCTGCTGCTCTACGTCACCAACCTGTCGGCGATCATCTTCGCCGGGGCGATCGTGTTCGTCATCACGGGCTTCGTCCCGCCGCGTCGGTTGGCGAACACCGCGCCGCGCACCGCCATCGTCGGCGCCGTCGTCGCGGCGATCGTCGTCGCGATCGCGGTCCCGCTCTTCCGGGCCTCGACCACCGCCGTCGCACGAAGCGAGGAGCAGCTCGTCGCCGGTCAACTCGTCTCGGCGTGGCTCGGCCCGCTCGACACGCGGGGAACGCCCGACATCGACTTCGGTGACGACGGGCGCATCAGCGTGGTCGTGCGCAGCTTCGACGACCCGATCGACTCGCGACCGCTCGTCGAGGCACTCCAGGCCGAGTTCGGCGCCGACACGCGCGTCTCGACCGAGTGGGAGAAGGTGCAGCGCGCGGAGACCACGACCACGCTTGCGCCGACGACCACGGTGCCGTCCGAGGAGCAGGTGCTGTTCGACCAGGTCGACGTGATCGTCGGCGAGTGGCTCGAGGCAGAGGCGCCCGACTTCTCCCAGGTCGACGCGCTCACGATCCGCGACGGCGTCGTCCGCGTGGACGCCAGCGGTCCGGGCGACGCACCGTCGGTCAGCGACCTCACCTCCCGGCTCGACGAAGCGCTCGCCCGCGGACTGACCGTGCAGCTGACGTGGCTCGAGCGCCAGTCGGTGTCCGACGACGAACCCGAGCGCACACCCGAGGAGCTGCTGCTCCAGCGCATCGACCTCCGGGCACGGGCCTGGGCCGACACGACGGGGGTGACGATCACCGGCGTCACGTTCGACGGCACCACGGCGCTGATCGAGGTGACCGGACCGCAGGCGCCCGACGCGTCGGTGCTGGTCAACGGGGTCGAGCAGATCCTCGACCCCGACGATCGCGTCACCGTCCTCTTCGTCGAACGACTCGACATCACGACGACCACCACCACGACGACGACCACGACCACGACCACGACGGTGCCGACGACCACCACGCCCCGCACGGCGACCACCGAGCCGTGACGTTCGAGCGTGACGATCCAGCCAACAACGATCGAGCCAGCGACGATCCAGCCGTGACCGACCAGCCATGACCGACCAGCCAACAACGATCCTGCCAGCGACGATCCAGCTGTGACGATGCTCGACGTGCTCGCCGACCACGAGTCGGCCATCGACCCCGACCCGTTCGCCGGACCCGACCATCCGATGCGGGTGCTCACGCGCGCCAAGGCGTTCGGCGAGTCGTTCACCGCCGCGGACTCGGCTCGGGTGCAGCAGGTGTTCGACTCGATGGCGGCCGAATGGTCCGAGAAGCACGTCGACGACACCAAGGCCGCCCCGGTCCGCGACGCCTTGGACCGCGGCGGGGTCCCGCTCGGCGGCGACTGGCTCGAGGTCGGCTCGGGAACGGGTGCGGGCGCACGGATCCTCGATGGCCGCGTCGGTTCGCTCACCTGTACCGACCTGGCCGTCGAGATGCTGCGGCACGCTCCCGACATCGCACCGCGGGTCCGGGCCGACGCATCACGACTCCCGTTCACCGCCGCCCGCTTCGACGCCGTACTGCTCATCAACATGCTGCTGTTCCCCGACGAGATCGATCGAATCTTGCGACCCGACGGAGTCGTCCTGTGGGTCAACACGCTCGGCGACCAGACCCCGATCCATCTCCCGCCGGCCGACGTCCTCACCGCGCTCCCGCACGACTGGTCGGGCACGACCGCCCGGGCCGGCACCGGCTTCTGGCTCACCGCTCGCCGCGGATGAACCATGTCGCGATCTCGGCGGATACTCCGATGGGACGGACACCTCACCGAGGCTCGCGAGGCCGTCGCTCGGCACGATCGTCGGGTCCCTGGCCCCACCGCGACCAGCGGAGTGAGTGTCGCCAGTCACTCGTCCGTGCGAAGCCGGACCGTCAGCGGCTGATGGCCGATGCCATGGCGTCGGCGCGTCCGGCGACTCGATCCCGCCCGAGCGCCCGCAGCGGTTCGACCATCGCGGTGTAGACCCGGCCGACGAGTTCGACATCGTTGCGTTCGTTGGCGAGCGCCAGCGCCTCGTGGGCGCAGTAGAGCGCGGCGGCGGGTGCCTCGGCTCGCAGTGTTTCCACGAGGGTGAGGGCCCGATCGATCGATGCCGGACGGCGGATGGACTCGGTGCCCCACGCGTCGACCGGCGCGAGCACGCCGTTCCCGGATCGGTCGTTTCGCCACTTCGTCCGGCCGGTCGTGACCCTGGGTTTGCTGCGTTTGGTCGACATCGAGAACGTGAGCGTCGCGGCGCCGCGGCGGAAGTCCAATCCCAGTGCCGCAGCGAGGTCGGTCACCTCGGGCGGTGCATCCTCGCCACTCCATCGGTCGTTCAGCTGCCGTTCGAGGATGGTGCCGAGCCCGAGACGATCGTCGGCGACGACGGCGCCCGACATCGTGAATTCGTACAGGACGAGACGGTGCTCGACGCGACCAGTCTCTTCGGCGTCGACGCAGTAGCCGAGCGTCGCGCCGTCGACCATCAGGCCGAGCACCGGCACGAAACCGGGCGGTGCGCCGATGACGGCGAGGCCGTCGTCGACCGGTCGCATGACGAGGAACCGCTCGACCTCGGTCGAGCGTGCGCGCAGCGTCGCGAGCTCGTCCACGAGCCGGTCGACGAGCATCCCGGAGAAGTCGAATGGCGGCACCGCAGTGTCGCTCCCGATCGGCAGCAGGTCGGCCGAGGGCCCTCCCGTCGGCGGGTCGCCGACTGCGTCGGCGCTCGTTGCGGGTGCAGGCACAGTGCCGGGCGACGAGCCGGTGTGCTGGCGGATCGGGTGCTCGACGGACGGGCGTATCGAGAAGCGGTCCGTGGGCCCACCCTGCTGTCCGGTGTCCACTCGCGACCGACGGTGCACCTCCCGGCCGGCGACGGCGGGAAAGTCGAGGTCCCACACGTCGGCTTGGGCGATGTACTGCTCGGTTGCTGCCGCAGCGCGCAACGTGTCGACGTCGAAATCGCCGATCACGACGAGTTCGCGGACGCGTTCAGGGTTGTTGCCCATCGTCACGAACGACACGGCCACACCGTCCGGCAAGTCGAGACCACGAGCCCACCACCTCTCGGCGACGTCGTCGTCGTGCAGTTCGTCGACGTATCGGCGAGCGACGGCCAACGCATCGAGCGTGAGCTGGTGGTCCATCGCCACGACGGCACCGTAGTCGTACCGGCCCTCAGATCGCTTCGAGCTCGATGTTGAGCGCAGTGGCGAAGGACTCGGTCAACGATCGCCGGACGGCGACGTCGGTCGTCCCCCAATCGTTCGGCAACGGAACCGCTCCGGTGGTGGTGCATGCGGTGAGGCCGTTGAGTGTCGCCACCGCAGCCACGTCGGCGATCGGCATCTCGACCTCGTCGATGATCGTGCCGTTGCGCTCCGCTCGGACGCGCAGACTCCCGTCGACGAAGTCCGCCACCGTTCGTTGGGACACGCCGCTGACGCCGCGCTCCCAGATCTCCCGGAGGGTCCTTCCCAGTCCGCCGACGACGAGGAAGAACAGCCAGGCGAACGTGACGATCAAGACCGGGATCATGATCAGGAACCACGGCTGTCGTGGTTGGCGCTCCGCGATCGTGACGGTCACCGACCCGTTTGCGCGCTCGACCTGGACCGCCTCGTCGACCGGACGTGGAGGCTGCCCGGTGAACAGGGCGGCCGTCAGCGCGATCGAGGGTCGTCTGACGGGCCCCTCCTCGGACCACACGGCGAACCGCAGGCCGGTCCGGCGAGCCTCGACCACGAGACGCGAGACGTCGTCGGCATCGACCCGCTCACGCTCATCGAGGACGATCGGCGTCGTCGCCCCCGAGGCGGTCAGCCAGTGGATCTCGGCCGCACGTGTGCTCGGAGTCGACTCGGACGGGCCGTACTCGGATCCCCACAGTGCGTCGGCGACCCACGAACC
>JBCBDK010000182.1:6127-7478 GCA_038529675.1 Actinomycetota bacterium | reverse complement strand
GGAGCTCGTCGCCGGGACCTCGGGTTCCTTCTCCTCCTTCTCGATCATCGACGCGATGATGAGGATCTCGTATGGCGTGCGGCCGAGTGCCTGACCCTTCGAGAAGATCTCCTCCTGGCTACCGACCCGCTCCATCAGTCCGACCATCCGGTCGACGACTTGCGCCTCGGACTCGGCGTTCGACACCTGGTATGTGTCGGGGAACAGCAGCCCCTCGAGGGTGGTGATGCCGGCGGGACGGTACAGCGCCGCGACGTCGCCGTCGTTGGCGGCGGTGACGAAGTCGTTCTGCGTCATCCGCTCGATCTCGGAGTCGAGCCGACGCGACATCTGGGCGACGGTGAACCCCTCGGGGAACGTCACGCGGGAGTAGGTCTGCGCCGGGGGCGTGCGGAGCCGGCCGAGCACGTTGCCCATGTGGTCGTCGGGTCGCACCTCGTAGAACCCGGGGATGATCTCGAGGCCACCGTTGCGGTCGACGTACCACTCCCACACACCGACGTCGGAGATGATGCCGTTGTCCTCGAGGCGCTGCGACACCTCCTCGAAGGTTTCTCCCTCAGCGATGACGAAGCTCTGCACGGCGCCGGCGTCGCCCTCGGGGTTGATGCGCTCGAGGTACCACCAGCCGACCGCACCGGCGATCAGGATCATCGCGATCGCAACGACCATCGACGCATAGACGACCCACTTCAGGGGCCGCGTCTGGCGACGGAGTCGCTCGACCGTGCCGGTTCGGTCGGCGTCGTCCCAGGGGTCGGTCGGCCAGTCGATCGCCGGGCGCGCGTCGGGGTCGACCTCGGCTTCCGGCAACAGCGGATCGAGATGGGTCACCATCGGAGTTCGCCTCGTGGGCCTGTTCGAGTCACGGGCTCACGCGCCCCACGTGTTGCGTCGGTGGTCGAGCCAGGCCTGCAGCATGACGGCGGCGGCCACCTTGTCGACCACCTGCCGCCGCTGCTTCGCATCGAGGCCGGCCTCCATCATCCCCCGCTCCGCGGTGACGGTGGTGAACCGCTCGTCGTACATCTCGACCGGCACGCCGACGACGCTAGCCAGCTGCTTGGCCTCGGTGGTGGCACGCTTGGCCGCCGGCCCGCGACCGCCGTCGAGCGACAGGGGCAGCCCGACGACGACCACGTCGCACTCCTCGTCACGCGTGAGCTTCGCGATCTCGGCGTGATCGTGGCGGCGGCTCTTCGACCGATACACCGTGGTCAGGGCCGATGCGATGGTCCCCGACAGGTCCGAGACGGCGATCCCGATCCGCCTCGACCCGAGGTCGACCCCGAGCGCACGAACGCCCGGCACCCGATCCCCACGTGTGTCAGACACGATCCCCACGTGTGTC
>JBCBDK010000182.1:0-6027 GCA_038529675.1 Actinomycetota bacterium | reverse complement strand
ACGAACGCCCGGCACCCGATCCCCACGTGTGTCAGACACGATCCCCACGTGTGTCTGACACCGAGGGGGATGGGGTGGTCATCGGGCGGCGACCGCTTCGCGGGCGAGTTGGAGCGCGTCGGGGATGCCGGCGGGGTTCTTGCCGCCTGCCGTGGCGATGTCACCCTTGCCGCCGCCACCACCGCCGACGGCCTTCGCAGCACCCTGGAGCAGCGCCGACGCAGGCTCGTCGGAGCCCTTCGGCACCGCCGCGACCAGCGCGACACCACCGGTGGGCGTTTCCCCGATCAGGACGACCGTGTCGATCGACTCCTGCTGGCGGACGGCGATCGCGAGCTCGCGGAGGTCGCCCGGAGCGAGCCCGTCGAGCTGCTCGACGAGCACGCCGTCGGTCGCCTTGGCCGCGAGCTCGGACGCGCGGCCGAGCGCGAGCTGACCGCGGAGGCCCTTGATCTCGTCCTGCAGCGCCTTGATCTCGTCGAGCTTGCGCTGGACACCGCCGAGCACGTCCTCGCCCTGGGTGCCGAGCAGCTGCGCAGCGTCGGCGAGCAGCTGTTCGTCGCGCTGGAGCAGCGCGACCGAACCCTCACCGGTGAACGCCTCGATGCGGCGGAGATTCGACCCGATCGAGGACTCGGACACGACCTTCACCGTGCCGATGTCGCCCGTCGCCTTGACGTGCGTGCCGCCGCACAGCTCGATCGTGTCGCCGGCCTCGAGCACGCGCACGATGTCGCCGTACTTGTCGCCGAAGAAGGCGATCGCCCCGAGCGCCTCGGCTTCGTCCTTCGTGGTCTCGAACGCACGGGTCGCCTCGTTGCGCAACGTCTGTTCGTTGGCGATCCGCTCGATCTCGGCGATCTGAGCTGGGGTCACCGCTTCGTAGTGGCTGAAGTCGAAGCGCAGGCGATCAGGTCCGACCCACGAGCCGGCTTGCTTCACATGGTCGCCGAGCACGATCCGCAGGGCGTGATGCAACAGGTGGGTACCCGTGTGGTTTCGGCGGATCGCGTCGCGGCGAGGCGCGTCGATGGCGGCCGTGCAGCTCTGGCCCGCCGCGACGGTGCCCTCCACGATCCGTGCGGTGTGGCGCCGAAGGTTCGGGAGCGCGTACGTGCAGTCGAGCACCTCGGCACGGCCGGTGTCGGTGACGATCGTCCCGGTGTCGCCGATCTGGCCGCCGGACTCCGCATAGAACGGGGTGACGTCGAGGAAGACCTCGACGATCGCACCGTCGTCACCGTTCCCGTCACGATGATGGTCACCGTCCGCCTCGTCGCCCCCATCGGTCGCCGTGTCGAGCACCGCGAGCACGCGGGCCTCGGCCTCGTTCTCCGAGTACCCGACGAACTCGGTCAGGCCGAACTGCTCGACCAGCTCGCGGTAGCGCACGAGCGTCGAGTCGTCGACGCCACCCTTCGCTGCCGCCTTGGCGCGCTCGCGTTGGGCGTCCATCTCGACCTGGAACCCGGCGAGATCGACCGCGACCTCACGCTCCTGCGCGATCTCCTGAGTGAGCTCGAGCGGGAACCCGTACGTGTCGTGGAGCAGGAACGTGGTCGATCCGGAGAGCTCGGTCGCATCGTCGTCCAACGCCGAATCGAGGATCGACAGCCCGTTCTTCAGCGTGTGGCGGAACCGCTCCTCCTCCTTCGCCATCACCGACACCACGAAGTCCTGGTTGCTTCGCAGCTCCGGGTACGCGTTGCCCATCACGTCGATCGCGACCTCGGTCAGCCGAGGCATCACCAAATCGGTCGTTCCGAGCAGGTAGGCGAAACGCACCGCGCGGCGGATGATCCGTCGCAGCACGTAACCACGGGCTTCGTTCGACGGGAAGACGCCGTCGTTGACGAGCATGGCGCCCGATCGGGCGTGCTCGGCCAGGACCCGCAGCCCGAACGAATCGCGGTCGTCGTAGTCGCCGACCCGATACTTCTTGCCGGTCAGTGACTGTGCCTCGTTGATCAGCGGCTGCATGAGGTCGGTCTCCCAGACCGAGTCGACCCCCTGGATCAGCGCCAGGATTCGCTCGAGGCCGGCGCCGGTGTCGATCGACGGGTTCGGCAGCGGTGTGCGAGAACCGTCGGAACCCTGGTTGAACTGCATGAAGACCAGGTTCCAGAACTCCATGAACCGATCGCCGAACGGATCGCCGAGCGGGCCGCCGTCCGGGCCGAACTCCGGTCCCCGATCGATGTGCAGCTCCGAGCACGGACCACACGGGCCCGTGTCACCCATCTGCCAGAAGTTGTCCTTGTCCCCCAGGCGCTGAACGCGTTCCATCGGCACGCCGACGTCCTCGTGCCAGATCGCCTCGGCCTCGTCGTCGGAGTGATGGACGGTGATCCAGATGCGGTCGCCGTCCATCCCCCATCCACCGGACTCACGCGATCCCGTGACGAGATCCCACGACCACGGGATCGCCTCGGTCTTGAAATAGTCACCGAAGCTGAAGTTGCCCATCATCTCGAAGAACACGAGGTGACGCTTGGTGCGGCCGACATCGTCGAGGTCGTTGTGCTTGCCACCGGCGCGGGCACACTTCTGTGAGCTGACCGCCCGTGCGTACGGGGCCTGCTCGTCGCCGGTGAAGTACGACTTGAACGGGACCATGCCGGCCACGTTGAACATCACGGTGGGGTCGTGCGGGATGAGGCTCGCCGATGCCACCACGGCGTGCTCCTTCTCGGCGAAGAAGCCGGTGAAGGAGTCACGGAGCTGGTCGGCGGTCATCGACATAGACCGAAGATGCTACCGACGCGCCGTCCCCGGGCTCCGTGTGGTTCCGATGGGAGGGGTAGCTTGCCGGGCGATGTCGAGCGATGTGGTCACCGAGGATCTGCACGAGTGGATCTCGTTCGAAGACCCCGACGAGCACCGGACCTGGATGTTCGACGCCACCTATCTCCGGTCGAACTACACGTGCATCTACGGCAACGGCTGCAAAGGCATCGAGGACGAGCCCGACGTCGACGGCATGAAGGGGTGTTGCTCCCACGGTGCACACTTCGTCGACGACGCCGACCTCGCCAACGTCGAGACGTACCTCGACCGGGTCGGAAAGCGACACATGCAGTTCCGAAAGCAGGCCCGCAAGCAGGGCTTCTGGGCCGAGGGCGACCCCTGGGAGAACGAGGACGGAGAACTCGAACCGTCCCGACTGACGCGGACGGTCGACGGCGGCTGCATCTTCCTCAACCGGCCGGGCTTCGAGGGTGGCGCAGGATGCGCGCTCCACATCGCGGCCGTCGACGCGGGCGAACGCCCGCTCGACTGGAAGCCGCAGGTGTGTTGGCAGGTACCGATCCGGATGGAGGACTCCGTCGACGACAGCGGTCACGTCTGGACGCGCGTCCGCGAGTGGAAGCGCCGCGACTGGGGCGAAGGCGGCGACGACTTCGGCTGGTGGTGCACCGACACCCCGGACGCATTCGTCGGGAGCGAACCGCTGTACGTCAGTGCGCGCGACGATCTGGTCGAACTCGTCGGTGCATCGATCTACGACCTGATGGTCGAGCAGTTGGAACGCCCTCAGTGGGTGCCGTTGCCGCACCCGGCCGTCCGTCGCTGACGAGCGGCCACCCGCCGAAGCGGGCGCTCAGTCGTCGCCGGGCTCGTCGTCGTCGTCGAAGGTGACGCCGTACTTCTCGGCCAGGGCCGCGTACTGGTCGTCGTCCTCGTCGCCGTCGTCGTCGTCAGACGGCGCGCGCTCGCCGAGGCCGAGATCGAACGCTCCCGGGCCTGCTTGCTTCAGTTTTCTCGCCTCTTCGAAACGGCGATGACGACCCTTCTTCACGACAGGGCTCCTGGACTAGAGGGATGACATCGGTGTGACATCGTACCGGTTTCACCTGGTCGAACGTGGATCGAGGCGCGATTCGAGGCGAGAATCACACCGTGCCGAGTCCCGAGCCCGATTCCGCCCGCGATCCGGTGTTCGACCGGGTGACCGCGGTCCTCAACCAGAAAGGTGGTGTCGGCAAGACCACCGTCACGCTCGGACTCGCCGCTTCCGCCGCCGCTGCGGGCCGCCAGGTGCTGGTGATCGACCTCGATCCGCAAGGTTCGTCGTCGTGGGTGCTCGGCGTCGATCCGGACGCCATCGACGTCTCGGTCGGCGACGTGCTCCACAAGGCCCCGCTCGCGGACGCGATCCATCCGTCAACCTGGTCGGATGCGCTGCCCGGATCGGTGCACGTCGTCCCCGCTCGCGCCGATCAGCAGGACCTCGAGGATGGCAAGCCACGGCGCCTCGCGAAGGCGATCGCACGGTGTGCGGACGGCGGCTTCGACCTCGGCCGCTACGAGGCGATCCTGGTCGACTGCCCGCCATCGTTGGGCAACCTCACCAGGAACGCGCTCTCCGCATCTCGTCACGCGCTGATCGTGGTGGAACCGTCCGCACTCGGGCTCCGTGGCATCGCTGGTGTCGCCGACACCATCGATGAGGTCTGGGACCACCACAATCCCGGCCTCGAGCTGAGCGGCGTCGTTCTCAACCGGGTGCCGGCGGTGTCGACCGAGGCAGCGCGGCGGATCGATGAACTCGCTCGGATCGTCGGCCGATCGGCCATCTGGGACCCGCCGATCCCCCAACGGGTCATCTTCAACCAGGCGGTGGGCGAGCGGCGGCCCATCCACGCGTACGGCCGCCAGGTGCTGGTGATCGACCTCGATCCGCAAGGTTCGTCGTCGTGGGTGCTCGGCGTCGATCCGGACGCCATCGACGTCTCGGTCGGCGACGTGCTCCACAAGGCCCCGCTCGCGGACGCGATCCATCCGTCAACCTGGTCGGATGCGCTGCCCGGATCGGTGCACGTCGTCCCCGCTCGCGCCGATCAGCAGGACCTCGAGGATGGCAAGCCACGGCGCCTCGCGAAGGCGATCGCACGGTGTGCGGACGGCGGCTTCGACCTCGGCCGCTACGAGGCGATCCTGGTCGACTGCCCGCCATCGTTGGGCAACCTCACCAGGAACGCGCTCTCCGCATCTCGTCACGCGCTGATCGTGGTGGAACCGTCCGCACTCGGGCTCCGTGGCATCGCTGGTGTCGCCGACACCATCGA
The DNA here is from genome assembly GCA_038529675.1 of Actinomycetota bacterium. GTDB lineage: Bacteria > Actinomycetota > Acidimicrobiia > Acidimicrobiales > Ilumatobacteraceae > Ilumatobacter_A. The sequence goes on along the minus strand of JBCBDK010000182.1, from coordinate 958 downwards.
TGAGGTCTGGGACCACCACAATCCCGGCCTCGAGCTGAGCGGCGTCGTTCTCAACCGGGTGCCGGCGGTGTCGACCGAGGCAGCGCGGCGGATCGATGAACTCGCTCGGATCGTCGGCCGATCGGCCATCTGGGACCCGCCGATCCCCCAACGGGTCATCTTCAACCAGGCGGTGGGCGAGCGGCGGCCCATCCACGCGTACGGCAGCCGGGCGCGCGAACCGATCGAGGTGTTCGACCGCCTGTGGGCGACGCTGCGGCGAACCGTGCACGGCTGACCGCTCCCGGCACCGTCACACCGTTACGCACGATCGACACACGGTCGCCGGACTCCGATCGGGGTCCGCGCAGTGCGCGCCGACGCTCAGACCGGACGGAGTGTGAGGCGACCCTCGGGATCGAACGTGAGTCCGGCCTCGCCCGACACCAGCGCCCGGATCCCGCTGCCGAGCAACTCGGAGCGCCAGCCGGTCGCGAGGCGGGCGTCGTCGTCCTCGCGCAGGAACGACACGATGTCGGCCCGGGTCGCGAGCAGCGCGGTGTCGATGCGTTCATCCCGCGCCATCTGGCTCACCCACGCAGAGATCAGCGTGATCGCGGGCCGCAGGTTGCGATCGAGGTCGTCGCTGGATCGGGGCGGCTCTGGCGGCGGCGCACCCCGACCGGCCTCCACGGCGGCGAGCAGCTCCTCCGCGATGCCGCCGCGCGAGTGCCGTTCGTCGACCCCGCGAGCCTGCCGAAGCTCCTTGAGCGTACGCGGTGCGCGCTGGGCGACCCCGAGCACAGCGAGATCGGGCAGGACCTGGCGAACGGGGATGTCGACGCGCATCGCTCGCTGTTCACGCCACGCGGCCACCGACTGTGCGACCGCCCTCGCCGCGGGGCGCAACGATCGGGCGTCCTTCAGTCGCAGCCAGGCGTCGTCCGGGTTCGATCCACTCACGGGTCGAGTACGGAGC
>JBCBDK010000181.1:0-7485 GCA_038529675.1 Actinomycetota bacterium | reverse complement strand
GGCGGGCCAGCGAGGTCTGCCGAGAACCGATGGCCACACCGAAGGCGAAGAGAACCTCGCACGACTCGTTCGCGTGGCGGTGACCCGCGACATCGGGTGGCTGACCGTGTTCGGATTCTCGACCGAGAACTGGCGTCGGCCCCGGCCGGAGGTTCGCCACATCCTCGGACTCCACGAGAAGCTGTTCGGTCGCGTCGCCGAGCTGAACGACCTGAACGTCCGCATCCAGTGGATCGGCCGCCCGTTCGACTCACGCGAGGCGAAGACCCCCAAGTTCGTGCAGCGAGCGATTCGCAAGGCGATCGCCGACACGGCACACAACACCGGGATGACGCTGACGGTCGCGTTCGACTACGGCGGTCGAGCCGAACTCGTCGGTGCGGTCGAACAAGCCCGCGCCGGCGGGCAGATCACCGCCGAGTCGATCGAACGCAACCTGTACCTCCCCGAACTCCCCCCGGTCGACGTGCTCGTCCGAACCAGCGGCGAGCGGCGCGTCTCCAACTTCCTCCTCTGGCAGTCCGCCGGCGCCGCAATCCACTTCACGGACACCGCCTGGCCCGACTTCGACGACGCCGAGCTCGACGCCGCACTTCAGCTCGTCCACTGAGATGACCGACCACGCTCCCGAGGGCGAGGACGCCGCGGACGCCGTCTACGAGCCGCTCATCCCGATCACCGAGGCACTCGAACACAGCGAGTTGCGCCCCGGCCAGCACCGCATGGCCCAGCTTGTCACCGAAGCGATCGCCGACCGGCGACATCTCGTGGTCCAGGCGGGCACCGGAACCGGCAAGACACTCGCCTACCTCGTGCCGGCGCTCGAGTCGGGTTCGAGCGTGGTCGTCGCCACGGCCACGAAGGCGCTGCAGGACCAACTGGCTACGAAGGACCTGCCGTTCATCGCCGAGCACGGATCCCGGGACATCGACTGGGCGATTCTCAAGGGCCGGAGCAACTACGTCTGCCTCCAGCGGCTGCGCGAGATGTCGAATCCCGACCAGGGCCAGCTCGAGCTCGACGACATGGCGGCCGTGACCAAGGCACAGATCAAGAAGCTCGCCGACTGGGCCGCCGACAGCCCGACCGGCGACGTCGCCGAACTCGACTGGACGCCGACCGACGCAGCGTGGCGAGCGGTGAGCGTCGGCAGCGACGAGTGCCCCGGCGCCGACCGCTGCCCGCTCGGTGATCCGTGCTTCGCGGAGCAGGCCCGCCGACGGGCGCAGGTCGCCGACGTCGTCGTCGTGAACACCCATCTGTACGGGCTCGACGTGGCCGCCGAGGGCGCGATCCTGCCTGAGCACGACGTCGTCGTCTTCGACGAGGCGCACACACTCGAGGACACGATGAGCGACACTGTCGGGGTCGAGATCGCGCCCGGACGGTTCGTGGCGTTGGCGGCGACGATCCGACGGATCATCGACGACACCGAGCTCACCGGCGCCGTCGCCGAGCTCGGCGACTCGATCCGCAGGTCACTCCGTGACCACCTCGGCGAACGCCTTCCGACGCCGCTCCCCGATTCGATTCAGGAGCCGCTCACCGCAGCACGTCTCCAGCTCGGCGCGGTGCTCGACGTCTTCGGGAACATCGAGCCGCCCGACGAGGACGCCAAGCAACGCAAGCTGCGCGCTCAGACCATGACCGCCCGAACCGTCGAGCACCTCGACGCTGCGATCGAAGGACGAGACGGGTACGTCGCGTTCGTGTCGGGCGGCCCGGAGTCTCCTCGGCTCGAGCTCGCACCGCTCGACGTCGGCCCGACGATGACCGAGGGCGTGTGGACGCGCCGCACCGCGATCCTGACCAGCGCGACGATCCCGTCTTCGTTGGCGAGCCGGGTCGGTATCGACGAGAACGACGTGACCGTCGACGACGTCGGCAGCCCGTTCGACTACGAGTCGAACTCGATGCTCTACTGCGCGATCCACCTGCCCAACCCGAACGCCGCCGGGTTCCGCGATGCGGCCAACGACGAACTCGAAGCGCTGATCGAGGCCGCCGGCGGACGCACGCTCGCGCTGTTCACCAGCTATCGGGCGATGGACGAGGCCGCCGAGGAGATCAAGGGACGGATCGGCGACCGATTCCCGATCCTCACCCAGCGGGACCTGCCCAAGCCTGCGCTGGTCGCAGCCTTCTCCGAGGACGATGCGACGTGCCTGTTCGCCACGGCCGGGTTGTTCCAGGGCGTCGACGTTCCCGGCGCCACGCTGTCGCTCGTCGTCATCGACCGGATTCCGTTCCCCCGTCCCGACGACCCGCTGCTCTCTGCTCGACGCGACCTGCTCGGGCGCAACGCGTTCTCCGAGATCGACATCCCTCGGGCGTCGATGATGTTGGCGCAGGCCTGCGGGCGATTGATCCGCAACTCGACCGACACGGGCGCCGTCGCGGTGATGGACCCGCGCCTCGGGAAGGCGAACTACCGGTGGGACATCGTGCGCGCCCTCCCCCCGATGAAGCGGACACGGCACCGCTCGGAGGTCGAGGACTTCCTCCGCACGATCACGGGTACCGCAGGCGACTCGACCGGTACCACGGCGGTCTGACTCGTCCGCCGCGCCGGGCGATTGCGTAGCGTCGGCTCATGGCCGACACGACGACCGAGTCCGCTCGCAGCCAGCTCGTCCGCCAGCTCCGGCGCACGATCGACCACGTGAAGGCCGGCACGATCCCGCAGACCGACACGACGATGTCGATCCCGACCACGCACTACACCGATGGTGACCGGTGGCGCAGGGAGGTCGACACCGTGTTCAAGCGCGGCCCGCTGACGCTGGCGCTCACGTGTGAGATGGCCGAGCCCGGTGACTTCAAGGCGATGGATGTCTGCGGCGTCAAGCTGATCCTGAGCCGCGGACCCGACGGTGTCGTGCGCAGCTTCGTCAACATGTGCTCCCATCGGGGCGCCCAGCTCGTCGACGAAGGAGCCGGCTCGGCCCGCCGATTCACTTGCCCGTACCACGCCTGGAGCTACGACCAGCAGGGCGCGCTCGTCGGCGTGACCAACCGTGACGACTTCGGCGATGTCGACACGAGCTGTCTCGGCCTGACGCCACTGCCCGTCGAGGAACGCCATGGCCTGATCTGGGGGACTCTCACGCCGGGCGCCGAGCTCGGTCTCGACGAACATCTGCAGGGCTACGGCACGATGCTCGACCACTTCGACCTCGCGAGCTGGCACTCACTCGGCAACCAGCGGATCCCGGGGCCGAACTGGAAGCTCGCCTACGACGGGTATCTCGACTTCTACCACATCCCGTTTCTGCATCGGGAGACGTTCGGGCCCGACTTCTCGAGCCGCCCGATCTATGACGCGTGGGGTCCGCACACCCGCATGACCGCACACCACGAGAGCGTGCTGGAGTTCGACGAGGTCCGCGACGACGACCTCGATCTCGCGAAGGTCGACGGTGGCGTCTGGACGATCTTTCCCCACGTGTCGATCGCCGGGTTCCCCGTCGGTGACCGGGGCTTGATGATCTCCCAGCTGTTCCCCGGCGACACGCCCGACACGTCCACCACGATCCAGAACTTCGTCACGACCTCGGAGCCCGACGACGAGCTGCTCGAGACCGCAGCGAAGACCAAGGCGTTCTACGACCACGTCGTTCGCGACGAGGACTACTTCACGGGTCTCCGCATCGGTCGGAACATCGCGACCGGTGCCAAGAGCGAGTTCCTGTTCGGCCGCAACGAGGGCGGCAACCAGCACTTCCACCGCACCCTCGCTGCCCTCGTCGACTGACATCACGCCTGGGGTCAGACCCAGAATGTGATGTCAGCGGCGGATGGGCGGCAGCGTTCGATACGTGGCGGCACGCCACGCCCACTCGACCGGTCCGTACCGGTAGCGGGCGAGCCACCAGCTCGACCAGTACAACTGCGCCGCCCAGACCGCAGCGACGACACCGAGCAGCGCGAGACGGCCCGGGACGACGTCGAGGAACACCTCGAACAGGACGAGCCCCACCACCGTCTGGGCGAGGTAGTTCGTCAGCGCCATCCGTCCGACCGCGGCGAAGCGGGCCTGCATGGAGCCGAGACGGTCGATCATCAACAGGATCACGCTGACGATCGCCAGGCCAGCGGGGATGGTGCCGATCGTGTTCGGGATCGAGGCCACCACGGCGACGTCCGGGTCGAAGTCGGCGGCCGCCAACCACACCTGGCCGGCCGCCGCTACGACGATGCCGATCGCACCGCCGGCAAGAAGTGTGCGGCGGTACAGCGAACGGTCGAGGCGACCTGCGAGGAAACCGCGCCGGTAGAGCACGATGCCGATGAGCATGAGGCCGAGCGCTCGCACGAAGAAGTCGGTCAGCAACCAGATGCCGACCTCGTCATTGATGTCGCCAGCGACGCCCCAGTACTCGCCCAGCCCGGCGCCACCGTCGCCGACGCTCGCCTGTGCGACCAACGCGAGGAGCGGCGAGAGCATCACGGCGCCGACACCGAGCCCGATCAGCGTGCGGTCACCGAGACGGCGGGCAGCGATGACCGCTGGCGCACACAGCGCGTACACGAACAGCACGTCGCCGTCCCACAGCGCCGAGTGGACCAGCCCGATTCCGAGCAGGAGCAGGTTCCGCCAGAGACTCAGCGCCACGCCGTTGCGTCCCTTGGCGACGGCCCGCTCGTGGAACAGCACGATCCCGGCGCCGAAGAGGAGCGAGAACACCGCCATGAACTTCTGGTCGGCGAACACCTCGCCCAGCACCCCGACGCCGCGGTCGACGCTCGAGTCGGACCCCCCGGCGTCGATGTTGAAGTAGGCCGACGTCCCGAGGCCGAAGCTCACGACGTTCATGAGCAGGATGCCGAGCACGGCGACGCCTCGGATCACGTCGAGCGACGCGATCCGCTCGTTCGCCGGTCGGTCGGACACGATGGTCGCCGTCTGGGTCACGTGGAGCACGGTACGAACGGTCGATGCGCCCGCCATCCGTCCACGGGGTGCCCGCCCGTCCGCCCTCCAACGGACGCGATCACGTTCTGGGTCGTAGCCCAGACGTGATCAGGCGAGGGTGCCGACGTTGTTGAGTTCGGCGAACGACTGCTCGAGGCGGGCGACGAAGCTGTCCTCGGCCGCACGCAGCCACACACGCGGGTCGTAGTGCTTCTTGTTCGGTGCGTCCGCACCGTCGGGGTTGCCGAGCTGACCCTGCAGGTAGTCGTGCTTGTCGGCGTCGTACTGGCGGATGCCGTCCCAGAACGCCCACTGGAGGTCGGTGTCGATGTTCATCTTCACCACCCCGTAGCTGATCGCCTCGGCGATCTCGTCGGCGGTCGAGCCAGACCCGCCGTGGAACACGAAGTTGACCGGGTTCGGCCCGGTCGAGAACTTCTCGGCGATGTGCGCCTGCGCATCACGCAGGATCGTGGGCGTCAGCTTGACGTTGCCCGGCTTGTACACCCCGTGGACGTTGCCGAACGCCGCCGCGATCGTGAAGTTCGGGCTGACCTCCATCAGCCGCTCGTACGCGTAGGCAACCTCTTCGCGCTTGGAGTACAGGTCGGCCGGGTCGGCGTCGGAGTTGTCGACACCGTCCTCCTCGCCGCCGGTGATGCCGAGCTCGATCTCGAGCGTCATGCCCATCGGCGCCATGCGCTGGAGGTACTCGACGCAGATGTCGAGGTTCTCTTCGATCGGCTCCTCGGACAGATCCAGCATGTGCGACGAGAAGAGCGGGTCGCCCGTCGCCTGGAAGTGCGCCTCGCCCTCGTCGAGCAGCCCCGAGATCCAGCCCAGCTTCTTCTTCGGGCAGTGGTCGGTGTGCAGGATCACGCGCGCGTCGTAGGCCTCGGCGAGCGTGCGCACGTGCCGCGCGCCGGCTACCGAGCCAAGGATCGACGCACGGTCACCGTCGACCGGGATGGCCTTGCCGCCGACGAACGCCGAGCCTGACGTGGAGAACTGGACGATGACCGGGCTCTTCAGCTTTCCCGCGGTCTCCATGACCGCGTTCATCGAGTTCGAGCCCACGCAGTTCGCCGCCGGCAGCGCATAGTGGTTCGCCTTGGCGTGTTCGAACAGGTCGGAGACCGCCTGCCCGGTGAGGACGCCGGCGGGAAAGTCGTTCGTGATGCTCACGTCGGTCGAGTCTAGGACTACGGTCCGCGGCCATGACAGGGGCCTCTGACCTCGTTCGGTTCGACGTCGACGATGAGATCGCCACGATCACCCTCGACTCCCAGCACAACCGCAACGCACTGTCGAGGCAGCTCGTCGCCGAACTCGACGCGGCGATCGATGCGGCGGAGTCGGCCCATGCCCGGGCGATCGTACTCACGCACGAGGGACCGGCCTTTTGCGCCGGTGCCGACCTCAAGGAGCGAGCCTCCGACGACCCTGCCGACCGCGATGGCTCGCCGTTCGTACGCGTGATGACGAGGTTGATGGACACCGAGCGACCGACGATTGCTGCCGTCAACGGCGCAGTCCGGGCCGGCGGCATCGGGCTGATGGCGTCGTGCGACCTCGTCGTCGTCCACGAGTCGGTGTCGTTCGCGTTGACCGAGGTGCGGATCGGCGTGGCCGCTGCGATGATCTCGGTCCCGATCCTGCGCCGGGTCCAGGCATCACGACTCACCGCGGCGTTGCTGACCGGCGAGGCGTTCGATGCCGACGAGGCCCGCTCGGTCGGCCTCGTCACCCACGTGAGCGCCGATGTCGGCGGCACCGTCGATGAGCTCTGTCACGGCATCCGCTGCGGCGCGATGCACGCCGTGGCCGAGACCAAAGCCATCCTTCGACTCGTCCCGACCCTGGACCGCGATGTGGCGTTCGAGCGGATGACCGAGCTGTCGAACAAGCTGTTCGCCGGCCCCGACGCCATCGAGGGCATGGCGGCCTTCCGGGAGAAGCGGCGCCCGTCGTGGCACCCCGACGGACCTGCCTGAGCGACTCAGCCCGGCTACCGTCGCCCGATGGCCGAGCCTGACGACCGACCTGGGGCACACACGGACCGAACCGATGCCGGCGAGCGTTACCGACGCTGCCGCGAGGCGTACTCCGACCTCATTCGTTCATTGCGCGACGACGAGCTCCGGGCGACACTCCCGACGTGCCCGGGGTGGAGCGTCCACGATGTGACCGCACATCTCGCCGGCGTCGCCGCCGACGTCGTCAACGGTGTGTCGCCCGGCGCCGACCCTGAGGCGTGGACGGCCACACAGGTCGCAGTCCGTCGCGACACTGCGACCAGCGTGGTGCTGCGGGAGTGGGAACGCTCCGCGAGCCAACTCGAGGTGCTCCTCGCGAAGGGCGACCAGCGCTACCCGGCCTACACCCTCGATGTCCTGTGTCACGAGCAGGACGTTCGCGGCGCGGTCGGGCGACCGGGACGTCGCGATGGCCCCGACCTGCTGGCGGTGGCTGACGCGCTCGGAGGCCGACTCCAGCAACTCGTGGAGAGCGCAGCGCTGGCCCAGGTCGCTGTCATTCACGACGGCGAGGTCTGGTCGGGCGACCCGGCT
>JBCBDK010000180.1:0-7490 GCA_038529675.1 Actinomycetota bacterium | reverse complement strand
CGAGACGGTCGACGAACGCATCGATCTCGTCGACGGGCACCACTCGGTTCACCCAGCCCCACCGCTCGGCGGTGGCGGCGTCGACGTCGTCGCAGCCGAGGATCGCCTCGAGCGCTCGGCTCCGGCCGACGAGGCGGGGGAGCCGCACCGTGCCGCTGCCACCGGGCAGGATCCCGAGTGCGACCTCGGGCTGACTCAGGATCGCGTCGGGCGTGGCGAACCGCATGTCGCACGACAGCGCGAACTCACTGCCGCCACCGCCGACGCGGCCCCGGAGGTCGACGATCGTCGGCTTCGGCATCGTCCGCAGCGCCTCGCACATCTGGTGGAAGCGGTTCAACTCGGTCGGCTCGGGTGCGTCGGTGGGGAATCCGAGGATCGCCTCGACGTCGAAGTGTGCGATGAACCACTCCGGGTTCGCCGACCGGAACACGACGGCGCGGACCGCCTCGTCCGCTGCGAGCTCATCGACCACGCCGGCGAGCTCGAGGAACACCGGGACGGTCATCAGGTTGATCGGCGGATGGTCGATCGTGGCGACGGCGACGCCACGTTCGTCGACCTCGACGAGGACGGCGTTCATCTCGACACCGTGGGTTCGTCGGCGGAGGCTCGCGCCGACTCGCGGACCGGGCCGCTGTCGTTCTCGCCGCGCACGCCCCCGACCGTACTCGTCGACCGCCGGGCGCGGCTGCCCGTTCGGCTACTCGACCATGCGATGCCGCATCGCGACAACAGCGGCGATCACCGCTGCAACGGCGTAGCCGACGGCCCAGGCGAGGTCGCCGGCGATGTCGCCGATCCCGCCGCCGTCGGCGATGACGGTCCGCAGCGCGTCGAGGGCATGGGAGAAGGGCAGGAGGTCGGAGACCGTGCGGACCGGGCCGCCGACCTCGTCGAGGTCGAACCACGCGCCACCGAAGATCGTGACGAGAAGCACCGCGGTGTACGCGCCCGCGGTCGCGTTCACCGACAGGAGCGCACCGGCGACGACCCCGAGTGCCACGTCGAGCACCGCCACGACGAACAACACCGCGACGACGTACGCGGCGTTGCCGGCGAACTCCATGCCCATCGCTGCGCCGATGGCGAACACGACCACGGCCTGTGCGGCAGCGACGAGGAGTGAGGGCAGCGCGTAGGCGAACCCGAGGTCACTCGCCCGGAGCGGCGCAGTGAGCAGGCGGGCGAACAGTGCGGTCTCCCGGTCGCGTGCGAGCAACATCGCGGACGTGAACATCACCATGACGAAGCCGAAGAGCGCGACCCCCGGCGTGAGGAAGGTGGCGTTCAGGGTGTCCGAGTCGTCGCCGCCGATGCTGGCCAGCACCAGCAGCAACGCGGCCGGCAGCGCCAGCGTCAGGGCGAGCGACATCGGGTTCCGCACCGCCTCCTTGCGGTTCCGGTCCGCCAGTGCGAGTGCCTTCACGGCCGGAGCTCCTTCCCGGTCAACTCGAGGAAGACGTCGTCGAGCGAGGCAGGCCGGCGGTGCACGCCGGTCAGACCGACGGAGAACGGCCGGAGACAGTCGTTCACCTCCTGCACGGTCGCGTCGGAATCGGCGACTTCGACCGTTCGGTCGGAGCGGGACACGCCTCGGAATCGGCCGCCGAGCGCGGCGAGGGCGTCCTCAGTCCAGCCGGTCGCCTCGACGAGCAGGTTCTGCGCGCCGGCGTGACGTGACTTGAGGTCGTCCGGCGTGCCGAGGGCGATCACGCGACCGTCGTCGATGATCGCGAGTCGGTCTGCGAGTTCGTCGGCCTCCTCGAGATAGTGCGTGGTGAGGACGATCGTCACCCGGCGCTTCAGACCGGCGATGTACTCCCACACCCCGCGTCGCGACTGCGGATCGAGGCCGATGGTCGGCTCGTCGAGGAAGACGACCTCCGGATCGGTCACGAGCGCCATCGCGATGCTCAGCCGTCGTTTCATCCCGCCCGAGTACCGCTTGACCGCGTGGTCCGCGCGCTGGTCGAGACCCAGGGTCGCCAGCAGCGACTGCGAACGTTCTCGGCCAGTCGCCGCGTCGATGCCGTGGACTCCGGCCATCAGCGCCAGGTTCTCCCAGGCGTCGAGGTGTTCCGCGACCGCCGTCTCCTGCGGCGAGATCGCGATCAGCCGCTTCACACCGAGCGCATCGGTGGCGACGTCGTGGCCGAGGATCCGAGCCGACCCGGACGTCGGCCGGAGCAACCCGCAGAGCATTCGCAGCGTGGTCGTCTTGCCCGCCCCGTTCGGGCCGAGCAGTGCGAACAGCTCCCCACCGTCGACCCGCAGATCGATGCCGTCCACCGCGACCTCGCCTCCGAACGTGCGCGTCAGCGCGGTCGCCTCGATTGCGGGCACGCGAACACTGACGGCGTCGGCCATGTCGGACCTCCACCATCCACTCAGCGCCGGCCGGCGACCTGCGGGCAGGGCCATCGGTCACTTCGCGCAGCGCTACGACATCTCGACCAGGTCGAGCCACTCGCTGCTGAAGTAGTCGACGTCGCCGTCGGGCATCAGGATCACCTTCGTGGGGTCGAGGTGCTCGACGAACTCGGTGTCGTGGCTGACGAACACGATCGCGCCGGGCCAGTCGATCAGCGCCCGGGCAACGGCCTCTCGTGACGGCGGATCGAGGTTGTTGGTCGGCTCGTCGAGCAGAAGCAGGTTGTTCCTGCCCGTCATCAGCATCGCCAACGCGAGCTTGGTCTTCTCGCCGCCCGACAGCGTGCCCGAACGCTGAAACACCTTGTCGCCGCTGAGTCCGAACATGCCGAGCAACCCACGCAACTGCGTCTCACCCAGGTTCACACCGACGGGCACCGAGGCGCGGATGTTGTCGAGCAGCGTGGCCTCGATGTCGAGGTTGTCGTGTTCCTGGGCGTAGTAGCCGGCCGATACCTGGTAGCCGAACTCGAACCGACCCAGGTCCGCGCCGGTCTCCTCGGCGAGGATCCGCAGGAGGCTGGTCTTGCCAGCCCCGTTGAGGCCGAGGACGAGCAGTCGCTCACCACGGCCGAGGTCGAATCCGATGTCCTCGAACACGGGTGGACCGCCGTACCGCTTGCACAACGACTCAGCCGTCAGCACGGTCTCACCGCAGGGCGGAGGCGGCGGGAAGCGGACGTTGATCTGCTTCTGCGCCTGCGGTGCGTCGACCTTGTCGGCGGCGAGTCGGGCGATGCGCTTCTCCATCGAGTGTGCCATCGCCGCCTTCGTCGCCTTGGCCCCGAAACGGTCGACGACGCCCTGCATGCGGGCGATCTCCTTCTCCTGCTGCGCCGCCTTCTTCGCCAGCCGGATCTCGTCCTCGGCCCGCGCCCGCTGGTACTGGCTGAAGGTACCGCGGTACTCGACGACGTGGCCGGTGGCCGATTCGGTCGGGCGATCGAGGTGGAGCACGCGGGTGATCGCCTCGTCGAGCAGGTCGAGGTCGTGGCTGATCACGACCAGGGCGCCGGCGTAGGAGCGGAGGAACGCCATGAGCCAGGTCTTGGCGTCGACATCGAGGTGGTTCGTCGGCTCGTCGAGACACAGGACGTCGGTACCGGCGAAGAGAATCCGAGCGAGCTCCACGCGCCGGCGTTCGCCACCGGAGAGCACGCTGATCGGCAGATCGAGGCGTTCCTGGGGCAGCCCGAGGCCGACCGCCATCGCCCGCGCCTCGGACTCTGCCGCGTAGCCACCCATCGTGCGGAACCGCTCCTCGGCCCGGGTGTAGCGCTCGACGTTGCGCTCGTCAGGGGTCTCCTCCATCGCGATCCGGAGCTTCTCGATCCGGACCAGTTCGTCGTCGATGCCCTTGCCCGACAGCACGTGGGTGACACACGTGCGGCCGTCGAGCGCCGAGTCGATCTTCGGGTCCTGGGGCAGGTAGCCGAAGCCGCCCTTGCGGACGACCGACCCCTCGGTGGGTTCCGCGGCACCGCCGAGCACCTTGAACAGGCTGGTCTTGCCGGCGCCGTTGCGCCCGACGATGCCGACTTTGTCCTTGGCCATCACGGTGAAGCTCGCGCGCTCGACGACGAGCCGTCCGCCCACCTCGACCGAGAGTCCTTGCGCCTGGAGCACCGCATCAGGTTACGGCCGCTTCGGCCGCAGCTCGATGTGTCCGGTGTGTGAGCGCGACCGTCGCAGGTTCGTTGCGATCGCGACCGTGCCGTCGGTCCGGCGAGCGCGGTCCGGCCTGTTCGTTCAGGGGGTGTCGCCGCCACCGCTGGCGGCCGACGAGGACGCCAGTCCGGTCGAACCGCCCGAGGAATCGGAGCCACCGCCCGACGTGTCGGAGCCACCGCCCGTCGCATCGCCACCGCCCGACGAGTCCGAGCCACCGCCCGTCGCATCGCCACCGCTCGACGAGTCCGAGCCACCGCCCGAGGTGCTGGCGGCGTCGGACCCCCCGGTACCGCCCGATGTGTCGTTGGACCCGCCATCGGACGAACCGCCGGTGTCGCTGCTGCCGTCCGATCCTCCGCTCGAGTCGCCACCGGTCGAATCGCCCGAGTCCGAACCACCGGAGCTGTCGCCGCCGTCGCCGCCACCCGACGTGTCACCGGAGTCCGAGCCGCCGGACGAGTCACCCGAATCCGACCCACCGGTGGCGCCCGACGTGTCACCCGAATCCGAACCGCCGGACGTGTCACCCGAATCCGAGCCACCGGTGGCGTCGCCCCCGCCATCGACGCCCGAGGTGCCGGTCGAACCCGAACCGCCGGCTGAGCTCCCACCGTCCGCCGTCGAGCCCGACGAGCCACCAGACGAACCGCTGGACGAACCAGCGGAGCCACCGCTCGAGGAGCCGCTCGACGAGCCGCGCCCCGCCGATCCGGTCGACGAGCTGCTCGTGCCGCCCGAGCCACCGCCGATCTGGCTGTCGTCGGTGAATCGGGTCGGCAGACAGTCGGGCTCGGCGCCGGGCAGGTCGCCCAGTGCGGCGGCGATCAACTCGACGAGCACCTGCTCGCCAGCGTCGCCCGGATGCAGACCATCCCGGCTGAGCACACCAGGTGCCCGAGCCGTACGTTCCCAGTCGACGACCACCGCATTCGGGTAGTCGGCCGCCAACTCGACGATGATGTCGTTCACGTCCTCCCACGCCGGTCGATAGACCGTGACGGTCAGGAGCAGGGTCGGGCGGGGAGCGAGTCGAGCCAGGAGCTCGTCGAGCTCCGCTCGATAGGCCTCGGCGTCGAGCCCGTAGTTGCTGCCGAGATGCACGACAGCGGCGTCCCAGTCGTCGTCTGCCTCCCCGTCGACGTCGGGCAGCCGACGATCGAGAACCCGGTTGCCGAACTCGATGAACCGTCCGGGCTCGGCGTTCACCTCGACCGCCCAACCGAGCGGCTCGAGTCCCTCGCACAGCTCCCCGCCATACCGACTCGCCGTCGATGCCAGGATCGAGTCACCGATCACGAGCAGTCGATTGCCAGCGACCAGATCGGCCACCGGATCCGCGACGACGCCATCGGCATCGACGGGACGGGTGACGACGACGTCGGGGGTGATCGCGCCGTCAGCTCCGGGGTCGAGCGTGCTGATCGGAACCTCGTCGGGGAGGAACCCGACACCGTCGATCGTGGGGACCGGTGCCACCGCCACACCACTCGGTTCATCGGCCTGGGTGCCGCAGGCCGCGAGCGCGAACAGCGCGACCAGCAACCGTCGGGAACCCATCGCTCAAGTACAGCCGATCCGCCCGCCGATCACACGGCAACGTCACGAATACGTCGTGGTGGCCGTCTCGGTCCGGTCCGGAACGCGAGAACGGCCCGCCGACCGTACCATCGGTGCGGTCGGCGGGCCGTCGTGAACGTCTGGCGGGCCCGCAGGCCTGCGCAGGTCAGTGGATCAGTTCTGCGCCTTGAGCTGGTCGCGGATCTCGGTGAGGAGGTCGACCTCGCTCGGGCCGCTGTCCTCCTCGTCGTCGCCCTTCCACTTGTTGTAGGCCTTGATGAGGAGGAACAGGATGAACGCCACGGCGACGAAGCTGATCGCGGCGTCGATCACGAGGCCGATGCTGATCCTCGCGTCGCCGACGTCGAACCCGATGTCGCGGAAGTTCGACTCGCCGAAGATGGCCGCGATGATCGGATTCACGACGCCCTCCAGGAGCGCGTCGACGATCTTCTGGAAGTACAAGGCCAGGATCAGGCCGACGGCGATCGTGACGACGTCGCCCTTGTTGATGAAGTCCTTGAACTCCTCGATCATTGATTTCATGGTGGTGTGGTCCCTTCTGTCATTCACGGAACAGGTGTTGGCATGACGCCCGTCACGTGAGTCAAGCACAATTGCACCCGTCGATCGCGCACTCCCGAGTCGGTTCGACACACGCCGGCGACCCGCCGGACCGAACTACCTTTCCCGATGTGGCCCAGGACGACGACCGACTCGACGTGATCACCTCGGATCCGACCCCGCTGGAACCGATGGCATCGGACCCGCACGCCGGCGACGACGACCCCGTGCTGCTCGACCGGATCGACGCGCTCCGGGTGCTCCGAGCCTCGTCGAACGAGGAGAAGGGGCGATTGCTCGAAGAGATCGGCGGCTCGGGCAAGGTCGAACAGGAGATCGTCGGCGAACTCTCCAAGGTGAAGCCGCTGTGGCAGCCTGCAGAGTTCGACGAAGCCCACCGGATCGCAATGCGGTCGCTCGAGGTCCTCGACCGCAACGGGTCGCGCAACGCGAAGATGCCGCCGATCGGTCCGCTCAAGCCGATCGCGCAGTGGATCGTGCAGCAGCTCACCCGCTGGATCGTCAAGGGCTACGTCAACGGCTTGGTCACCAACATCCGCAAGCTGTACGAGCGTCGCGAGGCCAACTCGATCTGGGGCTCACCGGCGCAGGTCATGTTGCGACGAGCCCGCATCAACGCAGTGCAGGTCGAACAGGGCTTCAAGGGCAACCCCGTCGGCATCCCGACGTTCCTGCTCGGTGGTGCCATCTTCTCGACGATCATCTCGTCGGTCTCCAGTGCGGTGGGCGCAGCGCTGCGCAACTCGATCGGTGCGGTCGCACTCGGTGCGGTCGTCGTCGCCCTGCTCGGGTCGCTCTCGTGGGCGGCGATCTACGCAGCAGCGGTCGCTCGTCGACGGATCCGGCTCACGACCGATCAACCGATCCGAGCGCTGTACGACGTGGTCGGCGCGGCCGGCGACCCGCCGCGCGATCAGTCGTACAACTTCGCGGTGATCGCGATCGTGCTCATGGTCGTCGCCGTGATCGTGATCCCCGTGATTGCGTTCTGGGTCGTCAACATCGGCGACTGAGCGCTCCGCTCCGACCGGGCCGCCGAAGCGTCAGCGAGCGGTCCACCCGCCATCGACGACCAGGCTGTGCCCCGTGATGAATCCACCGGCGCGGCTCGCCAGCAGGAGGAGCGCGCCGTCGAGTTCATCGGGGTGCCCCATCCGCATCAGCGGGGTGTTGGAGCGAATGAAGCGCTGGCTCGATTCGTCGGTGTCCATGTCGCCGGTCATCTCCGACTTGAACCACCCCGG
>JBCBDK010000179.1:0-7496 GCA_038529675.1 Actinomycetota bacterium | reverse complement strand
GTCGACGACAAGCGACGCATCCTCGAGCGCCTGAACGCCGCCGAGGCGTTCGAGAAGTTCCTCGCCACGAAGTACGTCGGGACGAAACGATTCGGCATCGAAGGCGCCGAGTCGGCGATCCCGATCCTCGACGAGATCCTGGGCAGCGCAGCCGACGCCGGGCTCGACTCCGCCGTGCTCGGCATGGCGCACCGCGGTCGACTCAACGTGCTGTCCAACATCATGGGGAAGAGCTACGAGGCGATCTTCTCCGAGTTCGAGGGCCATCTCGACCCCACCTCCGTCCAGGGCTCCGGCGACGTCAAGTACCACCTGGGCGCGAAGGGCAAGTACGTCAGCCCGGCCGGTGCCGACATCAAGATCGAGTTGGCGGCCAACCCGAGCCACCTGGAGACCGTGAACCCGATCGTCATGGGCATGGTCCGCGCCAAACAGGATCAGATCGACCCGCCTGGCTCGTTCCCGGTCCTGCCGCTCCTGATCCACGGAGACGCAGCCTTCGCTGGCCAGGGTGTGGTTGCCGAGTGCCTCGCGATGAGCGACACGGGCGGCTACCGCATCGGCGGCACCATCCACCTGATCATCAACAACCAGATCGGCTTCACCACGGCGCCGGCCTCGGCCCGCTCGTCGCCGTACTGCTCCGATGTGGCCAAGACGGTGCAGGCGCCGATCTTCCACGTCAACGGCGACGACCCCGAGGCGTGCGTCCGGGTGGCGAAGCTCGCGTGGGAATACCGCCAGGCGTTCAACAAGGACGTCGTGATCGACATGGTGTGCTACCGCCGCCACGGTCACAACGAGGGTGACGACCCGAGCTACACCCAGCCGCTGATGTACAAGGCGATCGCCGAGCGCCGCAGCGTGCGAAAGCTCTACGTCGAGTCGTTGGTCAAGCGAGGCGACATCACCCTCGAGGAGGCCGAGCAGGCACTCAGCGACTTCCAGGGGAAGCTCCAGGTCGCGCTCGACGAGACCCGGTCGCAGGCGCCGGGCGAGATCAAGGCGGCCAAGCCGCCCCGACCCATCGGCGTGCTGCCCCACATCCCTACCGGGGTCGAACGTCCCGTGCTCGAACGCATCTACGAGCAGCTCACCGCGGTGCCGGACGGCTTCACCATTCATCCCAAGCTGGCCAAGCAGTTCACCGCCCGCGACACGATGTTCGAGAGCGGTGAGGTCGATTGGGCAACCGCCGAGGCGCTGGCGTACGGGTCTTTGGTCCTCGATGGACATCCCGTGCGGCTCGCCGGTGAGGACAGCCGGCGGGGCACGTTCGGTCATCGCCACGCCGCGTTGATCGACTTCGAGACCGGCGAGGCGTTCGTGCCGATCGACAACCTCGAGGGCGCGGAGACGAGGTTCTGGGCGTTCGACTCGCTGCTGTCGGAGTACGCGGCGCTGGGGTTCGAGTACGGCTACAGCCACACGAATCCGGAGGCGCTCGTGCTGTGGGAGGCGCAGTTCGGCGACTTCGTCAACGGCGCCCAGATCATCATCGATCAGTACATCGTCGCTGCGGAAGACAAGTGGGGCCAGCAGAACGGCGTCGTGCTCCTCCTGCCCCACGGCTACGCCGGCCAGGGTCCAGAGCACAGTTCGGCGCGCATCGAACGGTTCCTGACCCTCGCAGCCGAGGACAACATGCAGGTGGTCAACACGACCACGGCGGCGAACTTCTTCCACCTGCTCCGCCGTCAGGCGCTGCAAGAACGTCAGACACCACTGATCGTGTTCACGCCCAAGCAGGGGCTGCGGATGAAGCAGACCCGCTCACCGATCGAGGAGCTCACCGTCGGGTCGTTCCAGGAAGTGCTCGACGATCCTGGCATCGACGACGCGGCCTCGGTCCGGCGAATCGTGTTCTGTTCGGGCAACATCTGGATGGAGGCGATGGCCGAGCGGGATCGCCGTGAGGCGCCGGTGGCGATCGTTCGTATCGAGCAGCTGTATCCGCTGCCGACCGAGCAGATGCTTGGCGTGCTCGCGAAATACTCGAACGCCAAGGAATTGCGGTGGCTCCAGGAGGAGCCGGAGAACATGGGGCCGTGGAACTTCATCGAGCATCACACCTGGCGCATCAAGGACCAGGGCTACGACCTCCGCCACATCGCCCGCGTCGAGTCCGGCAGCCCGGCGACCGGCTCCAAGATCATTCACGATCAGGAGCACGTCGAGCTGATGGACCAGATGTTCAAGGACCTCTGAGTCAGGGCCGCTGAGTCCGGTATCGCCGAGACAGGGAGCGCTGAGTCCAGTATCTCCGGGTCCGGGTCCGGGTTCGCCGAGTCCGGGATCGCTGAGTTCCGACCGGCGCATGGGCGTGCGCGAGCACGTTCGGTTCGCGGGCGGCTCGGCTCGCCGGTGACGGCTCCGCGCTACGCGGCGCTGCGTCTGGGTGGGCCGGTGCGGAGAATCTGCCCGTCGGCGATCTCGATCGTGAGCTCACGGCGGGGCCCAAGGGTGACCTTCCATCCATCGGCGTGCAGCCGGGTGTGGTGGTGCTGGCAGACCGGGAGGAGATTCTCGAGGTCCGTTCGACCACCGTGTCGCCACCACACGACGTGGTGGAGCTTGCAACGGTCGTAGTGCACCGAGCATCCCGGGACGGCACAGCTCGAGTAGAGCCCGGACAGCGCCCGCCGCTGCGCTCGATTGGCGAGCCGAGTCGTACGCCCGAGATCGAGCCGACCGGCCGCATGGAGGACGAGCCCGTTGGCGACGACGACCACGTCGGGGTCGGTCGTGCCGGCCAGCTCCGCGAGCACCGACGTCGGGAGCTCGATCGGGTAGCCCCAGTCGATCACCGGCGGTCCGCTCCAGCGGTTTGCGTCGAGCGTGGTGGTCTGCGTCGCGTCGATGACCGCGAGCGGAGGCCCGGTCCTCCCAGTAGTGCCGACGGCGCCCCGAACCAGGTCGGCGAACGCGATCGCCGCGAGATGCTGCACGCGTTCGATCGGATCGATCGGCGCAGTCGTCGGCGTGTCACCACGTTTGATGCGGTCGGTCGCGCCGTCGATGAGTCGGGCGAGGTCGCGCCCGGTTTGCGGATCGAATCGGCCACGGACGTTCCACATGCCGTCGTCGGAGTCGAACCAGTGACGGAGCCGGCTCGCTCGCCGTTGCCGATCGAGTCGGTCGTCGGCGTCGGTCTGATCGAGTTCACGCGCCTTCTTGGTGAGCCATGCGTCGAACTCGCCGATGGTCGTCGTCGCCGCGGTCGCGGCGATCGCCTCGTCGAGATCGAGGAGCTCGAACTTCCCGGCCGGCTCGAGCCGCCGACCCACACGAGTCAACACATCGACATGCGCAGGCGTGATCGCGCCGTCGGACAGCGCGTCGGCCATCGCTGCGGCAGCGACGAGCGTGTCGGCCCGCTCCTTCTCCTTCGCCGCCTGGCGGAGCGAGCAGCCGGACGTCTCGGCGATCGCCGCCTCTGGAAAGGCAGCTGGATGCGCATCGACCGCCGTCACGAGCTCGGCCCGCCGAGCAGCGATGAACGCCTGGAGCTCGGTCGTCGCACGGAGTGCATCGCGAAGCTGGGGGAGCGCAGCATCGGGCGAGCCGCACACCTGCACGGTGTGCTGCAGCCGCTCGATCGCTCCGGTCAACTCCATGCGCCCATCATGAGCCAGGGGTGTCACATTGACCGCGAGGTCCGACCGAAACGTGATCCCTCCGGGAACCGAGGGCCAACCTGCGGCGAACCGCCACCGGCATGGCTCGACGTCCGCGACGACGAACGCAGCGTCCTCATCGACATCGCCCTCTCGTCGAACCCGGTGACGGCCACGCTGACTGCGAACGGTCACAGCGAGACCTACGAGCCGGCGTCACGGGACGTCGTCTCTGACTGCGCCTGTGCGTCGAAGCACAGGAGGTGGCGAGCGCCACGACGTGACGAGGTTCCTGGTGCGGTCGGTGCATCCGGCCCGACCACGTCGCCGATCCACCACAGGTGCGCGGCGCCTTCGGCAGAGCACGCGTCTAGCGTCGTACCGGTGAAGGTGAGCCGGTGAGCATCGAACGCTCTGTACCCGACATCGGAGTGCCAGATCCGGAAGCTCCCGATGTGGAAGTGGTTGCCAGTCGTCGGACGATCGTGACGGCACTGCCGCTCAAGCGTGCGGCTCGCGAGCGACTCGCGGAGCTGCTGGAGGCCAGGGTGATCGACATTCGTGAACCTTGCGACGACCCGGACCTCGTCCTCACGCCCGCGTGCTCCCCGCAGCTGATCGGTGCGCTCAGCAGCAAGTACAACGGTGCGCAGGTGGTCGTCGTGGAACTCGACGACTGGGCGTTCGACATCGAGCTGTCCGGCCCGGTCAAGCGGATCCTGCGCAGTGGTGCGTCGGCGTATGTGCTCGCCGACAGCCTCGACGAACTCGCCGCCAAGATCGCGTCACGGCCGAATCCGCCCGAAGCGGACTCGGATCCGGCAGCGGTCCACGAGCTGACGGCGAGCTCGACCGTCGACGAACTCATCGCTGCATTCCTTCGAGAGTCCGTCGAGTACTCGGCGCGTCACCGCCTCGACCGCACCTGACCCCGGAGCGTCGGCGCCAGTTCCGCCAGCACGTGCTGACTCATGGGTCGGAGACGACGCGTGGGCGCTGATCGACCGATCAGGCGTACAACTCGCGCAGGCGGCGTTCGAGCGCCGGCCCGAGACGGCTCCCCGCTTCGTGTACCCAGGCCGGCTCACTCCGGCGCATCGTGATCCACATCGCCGGCCCGAGCGGCCGTACGTGACATCGAGGCATCCCGTCGCCCGCAGATCCTGCTTGAGATGCCAGTGTCGGTTCCCCGGGTACCGCTTGGCGCCCAGCGTGGTGATGTGGGAGATCTCCAGCCCGGCATCTCCGGCCACCGAACGGAGCACCACCTCCATCTCGTCGATGGTCGGATTCCCCGTGACGGCGACCTCGGTGTTGTCGGACTTCTCGGTGTTGGTGATCTTGGTCCGACGACCGCTGCCCATGGACTCCATCGTGCCGACGAAGACGGTGAAGGCCAAGCATCGCATCGATCACGGCGGACGAGCAGATCGAGACGACCGCTCGTCACCGCGGCCCGGCCGCCACGGCGACTTCAGTTGGATCTCGGCCGAGTCCGGGCCATCGCTCGCGCCACCGCTGCGTCCCGAGGAGCGGTCGAGCGCTCGAGTCCTGCCAGCACGCCGGCCTGGTCGGGGGCCGGGCGGTTCTGGCTGAGCTTGCGTTTGGCGGCGATCGAGTCGACGTGCAGGCTCAGCCCGACGATGCCTCGCAACTGCGACTCGATGAAGTCCGCAGGCGCATCGGTGACCGCCCAGGGGTCGTCGCGTGCGGCCTCGTGGTGGTCCGTGAGCGCCGTCACCTGGTCGCGGAGCCAGCTCGGGTCCGCATGCACTCCGAGTCGGCCGCGGACGTGGACGACCTCGTAGTCCCACGTCGGTACGACCTTGCCCGTCTCGGCCTTGGTCGGGTACCAGCTCGGTGAGACGTACCCGTCGGCGCCGGCGACGATCAGCAGTGCCGACGCGCCGTCGACCGCGATCGGATTGCGGCGCCCGACGTGGGCGAGAACCGTCGAGAGCGAGTCGTCGACAAGGAACGGCACCGGGGTCGATTCGATCGACCCGTCGGCGTCGACGATCACCAGGTGGCCGAAGCCGACACCCCGGACGACATCGAGCACGACCACGGCGTCGGTCTCCTCGAAGGCAGGTGGCATCAGCATCGGTTCACCTCGAGCTCGCGTTGGTCGGTCATGGCGATGGGGCGGCATCGGTCGTCACGTCGTCATCGTCGCGCGGTGAGTTCGTCTGTCACGATGAGGTTCGTGAGCTTCGACACCGTCATCGAGCAGACCGAGGGTGGTCTCGCCGGACCCACCCGTCACCCGGTCCAGATGCTGGCCGAGCAGGACATCGCGGGCCAGACGAGCGTGCACGACGACGACAGGGCCGCCGAGCTCGGATTGGCCGGTGCACCGATCGAGGGGCCGACCCACTTCAGTCAGTTCGACCCGCTCTGCGTCGAGGCGTTCGGCCCCGCCTGGTTCGAGCGGGGGTGCATCAGCGCTCACTTCCAGACGATGGTCGTCGAGGGCGAGTCCGTCGCGGCGCGGCTGAGTGAGGTCACGCCGACCGCGGCGCGCATCGACGCCGCCAAGGGTGACGGCACGCCGGTCCTCACCGGCACGGCCACACTCGGCCCGGAGCACTCGACCGAGCTCGACGAGCGGCGCGCCCGCCTCGCGGAACGTGAGGTCGGCGACCTCCACGTCATCGATCGGGTCGCCGGTGAACACGTCGGTGTCACCCACGACTCGGTCACCGTGACGATGCGTGCCGACTCCCACAACGGCCCGCTCTATCCGTTCACGCTCACCCAGAAGCTCGGCGCCATCACCGAACGCTCCGGCTGGTACGACGGCGACTCGCCGTGGGGCGGCCCGATCGTGCCGACCGAGATGCTCAGCGTCCTCGCGTTCCAACGTGGGCCGGGCCTCCCGGTGCGTCGTCCGTCGGTCGGGCTGTTCATCGACCTCGAGGTCCGCTTCGTCGAGGGGCCCGTGTTCGTCGGTCGGCGCTATGACGTCGCCCACCGGGTCGTGCAGGTCGGGCAGAGTCGGTCGGTCGAATCGTGGTGGACCGAGGCGACCGTCACCGACGCCGAGGCCGGGATCGTCGCGGCCACGGTGCTGCTTCACCAGGGTGTGTTCAAGGCGTCGTATCCGGACTACCCGACCTGAGTCGCTACCGGGTCTGAGCCGGTCCCCGGACCGACTCGGAGTCAGTGCTCCTCGGGGTAGACGACGCCGACCTGGCGGCGGATCTCGTCCATCAGCGCCATGTTGGCGAGCGTCGCATCCCACGTCTGGATGTCGCTCTCGATCTCGCCGGCGGCGATGCGTTCCATCACGTGTTCGACCTCGTGCGCCAGCCCGCGGTTCGGGCAGGCGACCGTTTCGGGTTCGGTGGGCTCCCGTCCCTCGACCGGCGAGATCGTGAACTCGGTCGGGAACCAGAACGGTGCACCCACCACGATCTGCCCGCCGGTGCCGACGATGCGGGCCGTGAGGTCGGACGTCGCGTCGAGTGACGTCGAGAACGTCGTGAGCGCACCCGACGCGTGTCGCATCGTGCCCGACAGCCGGGTGTCGACGCCGTCGTCGTTCAGGACGGCGAGCGCCCGAACGTCGCGCTCGACGTCGGTCGGCTCGCCGAGCAGGAAGCGAGCGATCGACAGCGGGTAGATGCCGAGGTCGAGGAGCGCCCCGCCGGTCAAATCCGCTCGTCGGTGCCGGCCCTGCGGGTCGGGAATCGTGATCGCGAAGTTGGCGTCGATCGAGGTGATCTCGCCGATGGCGCCGTCCTTGACGCGGCGGCGGAGTTCGTGCCAGCCGGGCATGAACCAGCTCCACATCGCCTCCATCAGGAGCCGCTCGTTGCGGCGAGCGGCGTCGATCATCTCGACGGCCTGGCCGTGGTTGACGGCGAACGCCTTCTC
>JBCBDK010000178.1:0-7536 GCA_038529675.1 Actinomycetota bacterium | reverse complement strand
GCACGACTCATCCGCCTCGCACTCCCGTGCCTGCTGCGTGCCGGCGAGGGGGACGGTGGCCGGATCGTCAACATCGCGTCGACGGAGTCGATCGTCACGACCGCCGGGCTCGCCGCCTACGCCGCGAGCAAGTCGGGCGTTGTCGGGCTGACCAAGTCGTTCGCCGTCGAACTCGGACGCCACGGGGTCACGGTCAACTGCGTGTGCCCGGGTCCGATCAACACCGGCATGACCTCCGAGATCGACGACGAATCCAAGGCGACCTACGCAAGGCGTCGAGTCCCGCTCCGCCGCTACGGCGAGCCGGAGGAGGTCGCCCACATGACGCTGAACCTCTGCCTGCCGGCGTCGAGCTTCGTCAACGGTGCCGTGATCCCGGTCGACGGCGGCATGACGATCCGTCACACGTAGCGTCGCGGAACATCTGAGCCCGATTCGACCGTCGTGCGCCGCAGTCGAGACCAGGCGTGAGGGAGCGGCGTCGGCGCTTCGGCTGGATACTGGAGGCGAGATCAGCGCTGCAAGTAGCGCCCGTCGGTCCGCCAGCTGCCTCACTGAGGATCCAGTGCCACCGCACCTCGAAACGGAGGACGCGCCTGGTCAGGCGGCTCGCGTCAGTCGGGGATGAAGCCGTCGAAGTAGCCCTCGAGGCCGGTCGGCGTGTGGCGGCCGATGACGAGTTGCTCGAGGATCCCGAGCCCCTCGTGCGCGCCGAGACCGCCCGTGCTCGTCGCCTTCACGATCGTCTGGATGTGAGCGTGATGGGGGAGGGTCAGGTCGCCGACGGGAAGGTCCCAGCGGTCGCCGCCGACCTCGTGCTCGCCCTTCCACACACCGTGGCTCCACTCGGGGTGCAGGTACCCGACGCCCGACATGTGCCAGTCGAACAACGGCTCCAGTCGGATCGTTGACGGCTCGCCATGCCAGGGGGCGAGATCGATCTCGGCCCACGCGATGGCCCGGGTGCCGGGCCGCCACTCCAAGCGGTAGTCGACCGAGCGCATCGCCTCGGCGGGTTCGGGCCCGTTTCCGCCCTGCTGTGCGACGAGGCCCACCATGCCGGTCTCGTGCCACCGGCGCCCGTCGCTCAGCTCGTTCACGTCGAAGTGCGTGGCGAAGGTCTCGAAGTTGATCGGCGACCACAGCCAGAAGAACTGCGGATCGGCCACCGGCGCGCCCTCGGGTCCACGCTCACCAACCCGTCGGACACCCCATGATCGGTCTCGGCAACCGAGGGTCTCACCGGGAGCGAGATCGGTCAGCTCACCGTCGACCTCGATCCATCCCTCCCACCCGCCGAACTGCGTCATCCGGGTGGAGTCCATGATCACCCGGTTCCCGACCTGGTGGAAGAAGTGTGGCTCCTGGATCGGTGCGGTTCGGCGCACGAACGTGAGGTCGGCCTTGATCCCGTGCTCGGGTGCATCGACGGCCACCCGGAGCGCCGCGAGCGGCTCGAGTACCTCCACCTCGATCGGCCCGACGGTGGTCGCCTCGGCGCGGTCGTGCGGTGCGCGGCACGACGCGTGGACGTTGATCTGGCGGGCGTCGACCGTGCCACCGTCGACGACGACGCTGAACGCCGCGTCAGCCACGTGTCGGTTCGGATAGAGGCCCATGGCGCTCGCGAAGAAGATCCGGGTGTCGCGCGTGCAGCCGTTGAAGAAGTAGCGGTCGTAGTGGTTGAGGTCGCCCGACACGGTCTTTGCGATCGGGTGTGACGTCTGATGGACCGGATAGTCGTCGTACGAGCTGAGCACCGCGTCGACGGTAGTCGTAGCCTCGTTCTCGTGATCGAGCAGGCACCGCCGGCCGACGGCGGCGACATCGCAGACGTCGACTCGGCAACGGCTGGTCGTGGCGACGACGACCGGGCGACGATCCGACTGCGCCGCTACCGACGCCTCGCGATCATCACGACCGCCGGTGTTGTCCTCCTCACGGTTGCTGGTGGCGTCGTCAGGCTGACGGGGAGCGGCCTCGGGTGCGACGACTGGCCGAACTGCAACGACACCCGCTTCATCGACGTGTCGTCCGGGCACACCGTGATCGAGCAGGTCAACCGCCTCCTCAGCGGGGTCATCGGTCTCCCGACACTGCTCCTCGCGATCATGGCGTTCCTCGTGCGGCGCCCTGGGCTTCGGTGGCCGGCTCTCGGCGTGCTCGTGTCGGTGTTGGCGAACGGTGTCGTCGGCGGGCTCGCTGTCCGAGGCGACCTCCACCCGGCCCTCGTCCAGTCGCACTTCCTGCTGGCGATGGTGTCGATCGCGTTCGGCGTCATCGCGGTGATGCGCTCGGGTCCGATCCCGATCGATCGAACGCAACCGAACCGTTCGGCTCCTGGCTCCCCGGGCATCGACTCGGCTCGACCGTTCGCGTTGGGTGGCATCGTCCTCGCCGTCGCCAGCGGTGCGGCACTTGTCACAGGCACGATCGTCACCGGCACCGGGCCGCACGCCGGTGATGAGGACGTCCGCCGCTTCGGTTTCGACATCTCGAACGTCGCTCGGACCCACAGCGTGACGGTGCTCGTCACGCTTGCGATCGCCATCTGGCTCGCGTGGCGCGTCAACCGGCTGTCGCCGCGTTCGCCACTCGCATCGTCGCTGTCGACATGGTTGTTCGTCGGCTTGCTCCAGGGCGCGATCGGTTACGCCCAGTACTTCAATGGGGTACCCGAGCTGCTCGTCGGCGTGCACATCGCTCTCGCAGCCGGACTGTGGGTCCTGAACGTTCGGCTGGTGGTGCATGCCTCTACCTCCACCGCCGGATCTGAGGTCGTCGCGGTCGGTGGTGGGCTCGCCACCGACGACGCGGCCGTAACACGGAGTTTTCTGGGGGCGGAGTCCTCGCGGGTCTAGAGTTGCGCCCCGTGCTCAAACCGAAGATGAGAACTGCCCCCGAGCAGTCGTCGACGAGAGCGCCGGCGGGAACCAGACGAGCGGTGTGGCTCGTGTTGCTGATCGGTGTGCTCGCAAGTGTGCTCGGACTCGGGGCCTCGAGCCCCGTCGCCGCCCAAGACGACGGTGATGACGGGGACGACACCGCCGAAGCGGCCGAGTCGATCGGTGGCCAGCTGCGCACGCGCACCGCCGAGGGTGAGGACGTGTTCGCCGAGGGCGTGACGATGATCGTCTTCGACGCCGACGGCAACGAGGTCGGCTCGGCGGTCTCCGACGCCGAGGGACGGTGGCGGGTCGCATTGCCAGGGCCGGGCGTCTACGACGTCCAGCTCGACGTCGCCACGCTGCCCGAGGAGGTTCCGCTTCGCGACGAGGGCCGCGACCGTCTCGAAGGAATCGACGTCCGAGCCGGCGCCGCACAGAACACGCTGTTCCCACTCGGCGAGGCGATCGAGTCGTCGGACAACACGATCCGATTCCTCCAGCTCACCGTCGACGGCATCAAGCTCGGCCTGATCATCGCGATGTGTTCGATCGGCCTTTCACTGATCTACGGCACGACCGGCCTGACCAACTTCGCCCACGGCGAGATGGTCACGTTCGGCGCCATCACCGCATTCATCGTGCACGTGGTGTACCCCGGTCGGATCTTCGGGATTCCCGGCACGAACTCACTCGTGTTCGCCGCACTGGTGACCATCGTGCTCGCGGGTGCGCTCGGCTGGGCGCTCAACGAGTTCGTCTGGAAGCGGCTCCGCAACCGTGGCGCGAGCCTCATCGCAGCGCTCGTGGTCTCGATCGGCATGGCGATCTTCATCCGGTACATCTACCTGTTCCAGTTCGAAGGCCGGGCTCGCTTCTACCGCGACTACCAGATCCAGGAGCAGTGGGACCTCGGCATCATCCGCCTCGCCCCCAAGGACCTGTTCATCATTGCGTTCTCGACCACGGTGTTGATCGGTGTCGGCCTGGCGCTGCAGAAGACCCGGGCCGGCAAGGCGATGCGAGCCGTCGCCGACAACCGCGACCTCGCCGAGTCGTCGGGCATCGATGTCGAGTCGGTCATCAAGTGGGTGTGGATCGCCGGTTCGGCGCTCGCAGCGACCGGCGGCGTGCTGTTCGGACTCACCGAGAACATCAACTGGGAGATGGGCTTCCGGCTTCTCCTCCTGATGTTCGCCGGCGTCACCCTCGGCGGGCTCGGAACTGCGTATGGCGCCCTGTTCGGCAGCTTGATCGTGGGGATCTTCATCCAGCTCATCGCCTACCCGAGTTGGTTCCCGAGTGACATGAAGAACGTCGGCGCACTCGGCATGCTCGTGATCATCCTGCTGGTGCGGCCGCAAGGCCTCCTCGGACGGAAAGAAAGGATCGGCTGATCATGGATTGGGGAGCGATTCTCGAGACGATCTTCCGCGGCTTGATCGGCGAACAGTTCGTCTACTTCGGGCTGGCCGCGATCGGGCTGAACCTGCACTTCGGTTTCACCGGGCTGCTCAACTTCGGCCAGGCCGCGTTCATGGCCGCCGGTGCATACGGCCTCGCGATCATCGTCACCACGCTCGCGCCGCGAATCAACGACGACGAGGGCATGTTCCAGTTGAACATCGGCGAGGGCTGGATGTTCGTCATCGGGGTGTTCTTCGGGGTGATCGTGTTCCCGATCGTCCTCGCGCTGCTGATGGGCATCCCGACGCTGCGACTGCGAGCGGACTACCTCGCCATCGTCACGATCGCGGTTGCGGAGATCATCCGCATCACGATGCGCTCGCCTCGCTGGGACTGGTTCACCGGTGCGTCCGACGGTCTCTCCGGCTTCTCCCGGACGTTCTACGACCTCAGTCCGTTCGATCCCGGGGGCCGATACTTCTTCAATCTGTTCATCGGCAACCAGTTCTTCCTCGTGCTCGTCGGGTGGGCGGTACTCGCCGTGTCGGCGCTGATCTGCTGGCTGATCATCCGCAGCCCCTGGGGCCGAGTACTCAAGGCGATCCGAGAGGACGAGGACGCGGCACGCGCACTCGGCAAGAACGCCTACTCGTACAAGATGCAGGCGCTGATCCTGGGCGGCATCTTCGGCGCGATCGGCGGCATGCTCCGCGCGATCGGGTTCTCGTTGGCCCAGCCCGACAACT
Organism: Actinomycetota bacterium; assembly: GCA_038529675.1. Classification (GTDB taxonomy): domain Bacteria; phylum Actinomycetota; class Acidimicrobiia; order Acidimicrobiales; family Ilumatobacteraceae; genus Ilumatobacter_A. The sequence goes on along the minus strand of JBCBDK010000178.1, from coordinate 2,498 downwards.
TCATCACCGACGTGACGTTCTTCGTGTGGGTCGCACTGATCCTCGGTGGCGCCGGCAAGGTGCTTGCCCCGCTGGTCGGTGCCGGCATCCTCTACGCCGTGCTCAACGGCACCGATGCGTTCCTCCGCGAAGCGGTGGCCAACGATGTGATCTCCGACGAACTGCTCAGCGGTACGCAGGTGGGTCAGGTTCGTTTCATGCTGATGGGTCTGCTGCTCGCACTGCTGGCGGCGTTCCGACCACAGGGCATCTTCGGCAACAAGGAAGAGATGGCACTCGATGATCGCTGAGTTCAAAGAGGGCGACGAGCTGATCCCCGACGCCGGTCCGCACCCGAAGTCGCCGCGACCCACCGGGTCGGCGGACATCTCGACCGGGGTCGACTCGGTGGCGGCACGGCAGGCGTTGGCCGAGGTGCCGTGGGAGCCCGGCGCCCCGAAGCCCGACCCGATCCTCGTCGCGGACCACGTCGTCCGACGCTTCGGCGGCCTCACCGCCGTCGATGTCGATCACGTCGAGATCCAACGCGGGGTCATCACGGCCTTGATCGGACCGAACGGCGCCGGCAAGACCACGTTCTTCAACCTCCTCACGAACTTCGACACGCCCGACGAAGGAACGCGGACGTTCGAGGGCGAGGTCATCGACAAGGTCGCGGCCCACGAGATCGCCAATCACGGCATGGTCCGCACCTTCCAGCTCACCAAGGCGCTCTCCAAGATGACCGTGATCGAGAACATGAAGCTCGGAGCCACGGGCCAGAAGGGCGAGTCGCTGTTCAAGTCGCTGCTGCCGTTCCTGTGGAAGGGCCAGGAGGCCGAGATCGAGCAGCGGGCCGACGACCTGCTCGTTCACTTCAAGATGGATCACATGCGCGATGAGTTCGCCGGGACGCTCTCGGGCGGCCAGCGCAAGCTCCTCGAGATGGCGCGGGCGCTCATGGTCGAACCGAAGATGGTGATGCTCGACGAGCCGATGGCGGGCGTGAACCCGGCACTGACCCAGTCGTTGCTCGGCCACATCACCGGGCTGCGCGACGAGGGCATGACCGTGCTGTTCGTCGAGCACGACATGGACATGGTCCAGGAGATCTCCGACTGGGTGATCGTGATGGCGGAGGGCAAGATCATCGCCGAGGGGCCACCGGCGTCGATCGGTCAGAACCAGGCCGTCGTCGACGCATATCTCGGCTCCTCGCACGACTCCGCCCTCGACCTCGATCGGGATCTGTGATGACCGACACGACGAAGGGCGGGGTCGCGGACACCAACACCGACATCGCCGAACCACTCCTCATCGCCGACGATCTGACCGCCGGCTACATCCCCGGTGTCAACATCCTCAATGGCTGCAGCCTGACGCTCACCGAGGGTGAGCTCGTGGGGATCATCGGCCCGAACGGCGCGGGCAAGTCCACGCTGGTCAAGTCGATGTTCGGGTTGGTCAACGTGCGCGAGGGCGAGGTCCGCCTGCGCGGCGAAGACATCACGAACATGAAGGCGCACAGCCTCGTCAGCCGCGGGATCGGCTACGTGCCGCAGAACAACAACGTGTTCCCGGCACTGACGATCAAGGAGAACCTCGAGATGGGTTCGTTCCTGCAGCCGAGGGGGTTCTCGTCGGCGTACGACAAGGTCGTGGAGATGTTCCCGCGCCTCGGTGAGCGTTCCGACCAGCGCGCCGGCGCGCTGTCCGGCGGCGAGCGCCAGATGCTCGCGATGGGCCGGGCGCTGATGATGGACCCGTCGGTGCTGCTTCTCGACGAGCCGTCGGCTGGGCTCTCGCCGGCACTGCAGGACGAGGTCTTCATCCGTTGCCATCAGATCAACAAGGCGGGCGTGTCGATCGTGATGGTCGAGCAGAACGCGTCGCGCTGCCTGCAGATCTGCGACCGTGGCTACGTCCTCGATCAGGGCCAGAACGCCTACACCGGCAGTGGGCGCGAGCTGCTCACCGACCCGAAGGTGATCGAGCTGTACCTCGGCACCCTCGTGAAGTCGCACCAGGACTGAACGTGTCCGACCCGGGCGCCGAGCTCCGGGAGGAGTGGCTCGAGCCGCATCCTGCCCGACTCGCGGCCGGCCACGCGCACCGCGACGAGATCGTGCGACGCCATCGCGAGTCGGTCGCTGCGAACCTGCCGACCTACCGCGACCCGGTGAGCGGTTTCAGCGTGTTCACGGCGAAGTTCCTCGCCGATCGTCGCTACTGCTGCGAGTCCGGCTGCCGCCACTGCCCCTACCTCATCTGACCAGCGAACGATCGGGGTCGGAGTCGTTCCGTTCCTCGAGAACGATTGGCGAACGATCGGGGTCGGAGTCGTTCCGTTCCTCGAGAACGATTGGGGTCTGACCCCGATCGTTCTCCGGTTCGGTGTGTGGCGGTACGGTCTCGGCGATGGGAGAGCTGGACGACTTCGTCGAGGGGTTTCGCGTCGATGGTGATCCGAAGATCGCGAGACGCTCGACCGCCGACTCCTTAGGTTGGGAACGCGAGGA
>JBCBDK010000177.1:0-7614 GCA_038529675.1 Actinomycetota bacterium | reverse complement strand
TGGGAGATGAAGACGAGGCCGCGTCCGTCGGCGGTGAGCTGTCGCAGGGTGATGAAGAGGTCGTCGACTTCCTGGGGCGTCAGGACGGCGGTGGGTTCGTCGAGCACCAACACCTGTGCGTCTCGGTAGAGCGCCTTGAGGATCTCCGCGCGCTGGCGCTCGCCGACGGACAGCTGCCACACATGGGCGTCGGGGTCGACGCGCAGGCCGTACCGTTCTGCCACGTCCGCGAGCTGCCGCTTGACCGGACGCATGTCGGCGAGACCCAGCCGGCCGCCGAGCCCGAGCGCCACGTTCTCGGCGACCGTCAACGACGGCACCAGCATGAAGTGCTGGTGGATCATGCCGATGCCGAGTTCGATCGCATGCGACGGCTGCTCGATCACCACCGGCGTACCGTCGAGCAGGATCTCGCCCTCATCGGGCTGGTACAGCCCGTAGAGAGTCTTCATCAAGGTGCTCTTGCCCGCACCGTTCTCCCCGAGGAGGGTGTGCACGCAGCCCGCGTGCACGGCGAAGTCGACGTCGGCGTTCGCAGTCACGCCGGGGAACCGCTTGGTGATCCCGCGCATCTCGAGCGTCGGTGTCGAGCGGCAAGCAGCCGGCGTACTGAGGTCGGTCGTCTGCATCGTCCTCCTCGGGGAACCGGAGTGTCAGCTCACTCGACGCCCGTCGACAGCGAACCGTCGGTCAACGCTGCGATGGCCTCGTCGGCCGCTGCCCGAGCGTCGTCCGACAGTTCGAACCCGTCGTTGAAGATCATCTCGAGGCCGCCGTTGGCGAAGGTCAGGGTGAAGGCCTCACCGCCCATCGTGCCACCGGACATCGAGTCGAGGATGTCGGCGAGCACGACCTCCCAGTGGTACTCCTGCGAGGCGACCACGAAGTCGTCGCCGAGCGGCGTCTGGTCTGACTGCGTGCCGAACCACGGAATGCCGTTCTCACCGGCCACGCCGGTCGCGCCGACGACCATCTGTGCGGTGCCGGTCATGACGTCCGCACCGTTCGTGACATGGGCGGCTGCGGCCTCGGCCGCCAGCGCCACGTCGGAGAACGATTCGATGTAGTTCACGTTGACCGTCGCGTCCGGGTTCGACGCCGCAGCGCCGGCGATGAAGCCATCGACGTACAGCTTTGCGTCCCCGACCTCGATCGGGCCGACCACGCCGATGGTGTTCGACTCGGTGAGCAGTCCGGCCATCACGCCGTTCACGTAGCCGCCCTCGTCGGCACGGGTGGTGTAGGCGAAGACGTTGTCGAGTCCGAACGTGTCGACCGAGGTACCCCACGCGAACGCCGTGTCTGGGAACTCCGGTGCGATCTCCTGAAGCGGACCGCCGTACTGCGAGCCGTGGGCGATGACGAGGTCGACGCCGTCCTCGGCGTAGCCCCTGATGGAGGCGGCAGCGTCTTCGACGACGAAGCTGCCGTCGGTGATCGCGATCTCGATGTCGCGGTCCTCGGCCAGTCGGTTCACCGAATCGACGATCGACTGGGTGAAGGCGAGGTCATTGCTCGCGCTCGGTGCGACGATGCCGATCGAGACCGCCTCAACGGATTCATCGGTCGGCTCCGCTGCCGGCTCGTCGGACGACTCATCCGACGCCGAGTCGGCCGGCTCGTCGGCGACGCCCTCGGCGGGCTCGTCGGACGGCTCGGCGTCGTCGCTGCCGCATGCCGCGACCGCGAACCCGAGCGTGGCGAGACCGGCGGCGAGCCGGACCGTGGTGGATCGTGTTCTCATGTTGGTTTCTCCCCGTGGTGGTGCGTACCCGGACCTGCCGGACGCGCTGGTGACGCAGCGCCACGCACGCTGCGGATCGGTACGCCGACGTCGGCGATGCGAGTGGTCGTCTGCGCTCGAGACGAACGGTGCTCGGAACGAACGGCGATGTACGGCATCGCGATCATCCGGCGCGCTCGAACGGTCGGGTCAGCGCGGTCGGCGGAGCGACTCGCCGGCTGACGATCACGAGGACGACGATCGTGAGGATCGCCGGTGCCATGGCGGTGAGCGCCGACGCAGCACCCGAGACGATGCCGATGGTCTTCCACTGCAGCACGGTCGCCGAGACCGTGCCGAAGAGCAGCGCGCCCGCCATCACGCCGGCGGGTCGCCACGCACCGAAGTAGACGAGCGCGACCGCGATGAAGCCCTGCCCGGACGTGAGGTTGCCCTGGAAGATCCCGACCTCGAGAGCGAGTGCCGCCCCGGCGAGCCCGGCGAGCGAGTTGCCGATGATGATCGTCGTCCAGCGAATGCGGGCAACGCTGACACCGAGTGTGTCAGCGGCCTCCGGCGTCTCGCCGACCGCTCGCACGTTCAGTCCGAAGGTGGTCCGGTTGATCACGAACCACATCACCGGCACCAGGACGAAGGCGAGGTAGACGAGTGGGCTGTGGCGGAAGAAGATCTCACCCACTTCCGGAATGCCGGCGAGCAGCGGAATCTCCCAGTCGGTCAGGCCCCGGATCGGTGTCGGTGTCCCGACCTGCTTCTGGAACAGCAGGTCGGTGAAGCCGAGTCCGAACAGAAACACGCCGATGCCGCTGATGCCCTGTTCGGCCTGCATGACCACCGTCATGAAGCCGTAGACCACGCCCATCGACGCACCGACCCCGATACCGACCATCACGCCGAGCACACGATCGTCGGTCTCCAGCACGGTGTAGTACGACGCGAACGCGCCGATCAGCATCACGCCCTCGACACCGAGGTTGAGCACGCCACTGCGTTGTCCGATGGTCTCCCCGAGTGCAGCCAGCAGGAACGGTGCCGCCAGCCGGATCCCCGAGGCGAGCGTTGCGGTCAGCACCGACACCGTGAAGAAGTCGCTCACACCCGCTCCTCGTTCGTCGCAGTCGTCGAGGCGTCGTCGAACTCGCCGCTCGCTGACGCGCGGTGCGACGACGGCGCGAGCTCCGCAGCCTCACCCAAAGAGGAACGCCTGAGGTCGCCGTTGCGGAGTCCGGCTGGAGTCGAAGCGTCGCCGGCGTCAGCCCGGGCGAGCCAGCGTTCGAGGCGCGTACGGAGCTTCAGACTGCCGACGACGAAGATGACGACGATGCCGTTCAGGGCGATGATCAGGGCGGCTGGGACCTGGAGCTCGCGTTGGAGCTCGAGGCCGCCGGTCAACATGCCGCCGAAGAAGAATGCCGCCCCGATCGTCAGGAGGGGATGGAGCGCGCCGAAGAGCGCGGCGACGATGCCGTTGAATCCGGCGCTCTGGGTGAACGCCGCGGCGCCTCCCTCGCCGATGAGTCGATGTGACTCGCTTCCGAACACGAGCACCGCGCCGGCGATGCCCGCACAGGCGCCCGAGAACGCCAGCGCCTGCACGATCGAGCGTTCGACCGCCATTCCCGCGTAACGAGCGGCGTCGCGGTTGTGGCCGACCGCTCGAAGACGCATCCCGAGCGACGATCGGAACAGGAGGACGTAGCCGAGGACGGCGACGAGCACCGCAACGCCCACACCGAGGTGGAGCCGAGTGCCGCCGGGCAGGATCGGGAGGTGCGAGTTCTCGGTGAGCTTCTCGGTCTGCTGGATCCGAATCGCGCCTTCCTCGATGAGCAGGTCCTGGAGCAGGAAGCTCAGGAGCTGTCCGGCGACGATGTTCATCATGATCGTCGAAAGGATCTCGTTCACGCCGGCGTAGGCCTTCAGCGCGCCCGGGATCGCCCCCCAGATGCCACCACCCACCGCGCCGGCGACCATCACGATCGGGACGAGCATCGGGCGGGGTGTGTCGGGAATGGTGAGCGCGACGATCGTCGACAAGATCGCTCCGGCGAGGATCTGGCCCTCGCCTCCGATGTTGATCACGCCGGTTCGGAAGGCGATGCAGATGCCGACGCCGACGAGGAGCAGCGGCGTCGCCTTGATCGCCGTGTCGGCGAGCTCGTCGACCCCGCCGAACGCTCCCTGGAACAGTGCGACGTAGCCGCGACTCGGGTTGGCGCCGAGCGCGAGCAACATGACCGCCCCGACGGCGAGTGCGACGGCCACGGCCCCGAGCGGCACGACCAAACCGGCGACCGGCCTGATGCGCCGCGCGACGGCTGCGCTGGCGTTCACGACTCGACCTTCCCCACTCGACGTGGAGCCTGGCCGCTCGTTGTGTCGCCGGTGTTAACGAAGCGTCAACGCTGCGCACCAGTCACGACGCTGTTGTCGCAGGCGAGGGTCAGGTCGAGGGGAGCGGGAGGCCCTCGTCCGCGCCGAGGACGGTGAGCAGCCTGGGAATCTCGTCGTCGGCGCCGCCGGCGGCCTCGACGGCGAGACCGCCCGAACGATCGAGGAGGAACCGCTGGCCGACGGCACCGTCGAACCGGTCGCGATCGAGGAACAACCGCGGCTTGACCTGAGCGGGGTCACCCTCCTCGGGGCAGAACGTCATGCAGTTCCCGCACTCGTTGCACAGCTCGGCGAGGACGATGTACTGCTGGCGGCCATCGACATCGTCGGCGAGCGAGTCCGGGGTGGGCACCTTGAAGAAGGCGTCGTTGGGGCAGACGGTGACGCAGAAGTTGCACGCGACGCACCCCCACATCTCGAGGTCGTGATCGACCGACCGGGGCAGCTTCGTGTTGGCCGAGAGGTGGTACTCGCCGACGCCCGTCCCGGTCACGTGCGCGAGGTGCGCCGCTGCGACGTCACGGTGCCCGGCCGACTGCGCCCCGGTGAGCGCCGCCGCTCGGAGTCCGGCGAGGTCGCTGGCCCCGACGTCGCCGACGGCGGCGGTGAGCGCCTTCAGCATCGGTGCGAGCCGACCGTATCCACCGGGCTTCAACAAGTCGGTACAGATCGATGCGGGGTTCACACCCATCGCGATCGTGTCGGCCAGGTTGTCCTTGGTCACGCCCGCCGAGAACGAGACCATCACGTCGCCGTCGTGGCCGGGGATCGCGAGTCGCCCGGGCAGCGCGGTCGCGAGTCGATCGAGCACGGCGGTCGCCAGCACGTGCAGCGGTGGCCCTGAGACGTACATCGTGTCGTCGGGCATCCACGACTTGTGGTTGCTCGCGACGAGCGTGTTGGTCAGTTTGATCCCGAAGCGGTGGCCGTGGCCACCTGCGAAGTCGTTCAACTCTTCGATCAGCGTGATCGCACGGTGGAACGGGAGGTCCTCGTCGAACGCTGCGGGCTGCAACTCGATGTACTCGTAGCCGAGGGTGTCGTGGACGATCTCGGACACCCCGTCGAGGCCGAGCAGTGTCGGGTTGAGCTTGACGATCGTGTGGATGTCGTGATCGGCGATGAGGTGTTTCGTGATCGCCTCGATCTCATCGGGTGGGCAACCGTGGAACGTCGAGAGGGTGATCGTGTCGGAGATCGTGGTCGGGATGTCCAGGTCTCGCAGGTGGCTGAACTCGTCGGGGATCTCGGCGCGGAGCCGGCGGATCTCGTCGGTGGCGTCCGACATCGACCGGATGAAACCGGCCACCTTCTCGCTCTGGATGCCGGCGAGGTCGTACCCGACCGACATGTCGAACACGAACGGACCGGGATCGTCGCCGAGGTGGTCGCGCAGCGGCTCCCAGCGCTGGAGCAGGTGGATGATGATCCACGCCTTGACGTACTCCTCCAGACTGTCGGCGATCGACAGCTCCTGGCTCCACTCGATGTTGTAGCCGATCGTCTGCATGTCGATGCAGGGCCTGGCGATGTCGAGATCGTCGAGTACCTGAACGGTCTTCAACTCGAACAGCCGAGCGCCGCCCAACCATGCGAGCACGATGTTCTGCGCCATCTGGCTGTGCGGTCCGGCGGCGGGACCGACCGGTGTGGCGCACGGTCGGCCGAGGAACTCGAACGAGAGGTCGATGGCGTCCGCGCCGGTGCCGCGCTGCCAGATCCGCGCCGACGGCAGATCGAAGATGCGTCGACGTGTGGTCCACTCGTGGTGGATGCGTCGGAGCAAGGTGCCGAGCGGGAGTGGCGTGAGCGGCGGCTGCGGTGTGTCGGGCGACGGTGGTGGGGCTCCCTGGCTCACGGCATCTCCTCCAGTGTTCGGTGCAGGCGGACCGCCTGCTCGGCCGCCTTGGCGCGCACCTCAGCGGGATCGACACGGGTCGCGACACCGTTGCGCATCGCAGGCTCGCCTGCGATGTCGACGTCGGTGGCCCGAATCGTCGGTGTGAACGCGACGTGCCATGGCTCGATGGTGGGGTACGACCACACGACCCTGTCGTCGAGTGCGCCAGGCGTGAGTCGCCGGCCGGTCTCCAACCACGACCAGGCGGTGTCGGGGGAGGCCTCGACGTCGGCCTCGCGATGCTTCACGTAGGCGAGCTGGAACTCGGCGAGCATGTCGGCGCCGATGCCATCGGTGCCGAGTGCGACGCGATTCTCGAACCGTGCCGGGTTCGCGTAGCCGACCGAGTTGTTCATGTTCGACCGTGGGTTGTGGACGATGGTGCCGCGCAGTCCGTGGTCGTCGGGCAGGTACACGCCGTGGATCAACAGCCAATCGTCGGTGGCGAGGTCGCGAAGTCGATCTGCAGCGCCGACGTCGTCGGGCCCCTCGGCGACGTGGACGTGGACGCCGACACCGTGTCGCTCGGCGATCTCTGCAGCGGCGGCGAGGTGATCGTCGGTGCACGTGAACGCGGCGTGGACGCCGACACGTCCGACTCGGGCGGGGTCATCGATCGCGGCGCATTCGCGCAGGTATCGCTCGTTCTCGGCGAGTCCGCGTGCTGCACCGTCGGCGCCGTGTCGGTCGGTGATGCCGTAGCAGGTGTCGATGCGCAGACCGACCTCTCGGACGGCGTCGGCGATCGTGGTGAGTGAGCCGTCGATCGCACTCGGCGACTCGTGGTGGTCGATGATCGCGGTGCAGCCGGCTTCGAGCGCTTCGAGCGCGCCGAGCTTGGCCGACCACTCGATCATCTCGAGATCGAGGGCGGTGTCGAGCCGCCACCAGACCTGCTCGAGGATCGACCTGAAGTCGGTCGGCGTGGCCGGCGGCGCCGGCATTCCTCGCGCGAGCGCCGAGTACAGATGGTGGTGTGCACACACCATCCCCGGCGTCTCGCCCCTCACGCCATCCCCCTCGGTGTCAGACACACGTGGGGATGCTCGATCCCGGTCGGTGTCAGACACACGTGGGGATGCTTGGTCCCGCCCGGTGTCAGACACGCACTCGGATCCTGCGGATCCGGGTGGGTGTCTGACACCTCACGTCCAGGCGCTGGGGCGTTCACGGTTGGCCTCGTTGCGCATCGGCAGCTCGGTGTGCCACTCGCCGGTCGCCTGGCGCAATGCGGCGGCAACCGCGCCGGCCGTCGGCACGAGCCCGATCTCGCCGACGCCCTTGATGCCGTACGGCGAGTCGGGTTGCGGCGACTCGACCAGGATCACCTCGACGGGCGGCATGTCCTTCGGCCGGATGATGTCGAGGCTCCGTAGGGTCGTGTTGACCGGGAAGCCGGAGTCGTCGCACGGAAACCCCTCGGTCAGCGCGTAACCGAGGCCCATGTGGACGGCGCCCTCGATCTGCCCCTCGCACAACATCGGGTTGACCGCCTTGCCGACGTCGTGGGCTGCGATGACACGCTCCACGTCACCCGTCTCCGGGCCGACGATCACGACCTGCGACGCGTACCCGA
>JBCBDK010000176.1:6542-7617 GCA_038529675.1 Actinomycetota bacterium | reverse complement strand
GCCGCGATCGGCCAGGCCGGCGCGCTGGCGAAGGCGCTCGCGCCAGCGACGATCGTGGTGGAGGACGTCGACCTGATCGCCATGGATCGCGGCCTCCCCGGCGGTGAACACAACCCGCTGCTGTTCCAGCTCCTGAACGAGATGGACGGCCTCGGCGACGACCTCGACGTGCTGTTCGTCCTCACGACCAATCGTGTCGACATGCTCGAGGAAGCACTGTCGGCGCGGCCCGGGCGCGTCGATCAGGCGATCGAGATCGGACTGCCGAATCACACAGGTCGACGTGCGCTGTTCGAGCTGTACCTGCCCGAAGCGATCGCCGACGACCTCCTCGAGTCCGCGGTCGTCGGCACCGAAGGTGCAGCAGCGGCGTACATCCGCGAGCTCGCACGCCGCGCGGTGCTCGACCGGGAACGATCGGGCTCGCCGCTCGGTGACGCGCTGGCACGCTCGATCGCCGAGATGCGCAGTACGGCGACTCCGCTGTTGCGCGCCTCGCTCGCCGCCGCGCCCGACTGACCGCACGCTGCCGCACCGGGTTGACCGGGGTTGACCATCGATCGGTGTGACGGTGTCGACCGGGCGGGGCGCGCCTCAGACCGTGAGCGCGTCGAGGTCGGCGAGTGACCGGCCTGCGAGCGAGTCGAGTCGGATCACACCGTCGGGCGGCTCGAATCGGATCACGTGGGGGATCGCGATCGTCCGGCAGCCGGCGCGCCACGCCGACTCGACGCCGGTCGGTGAGTCTTCGATCGCCAAGCACTCGCCCGGATCGACGTCGAGCAGCGTGCACGCGGTCAGGTAGGGCTCGGGATGAGGCTTCCCCCGGCTCACCTCGTCACCGGTCACCGAGCCGGCAAACGTGCCCTCGGGTGCGGACTCCAGCACGGCGTCGGCGAAGCGGCGCCACGACATCGTCACCAGCATCACCGGAACACCGACCCGCTGGCAGTCGAGCAGCAACTCGCGCGCGCCCGGCCGCCATGGCAGTTCCTCTCGACACCGCTCGATCACCCGATCGAGCAGCCGCTGCACCACGGCCTCACGGTCGAGCGCGACACCGCCGCGGCCGCGG
>JBCBDK010000176.1:3262-6532 GCA_038529675.1 Actinomycetota bacterium | reverse complement strand
CGCGGAGCTGATCGGCGGCGTCGAGCAGGTCGAAGCCGACGATCGAGTGTGCGTCGTCCTCGGTCCAGCGTCCGCCGAACTCCGCCGCCAGTTCGCGTTCGCTCGCGATCCAGTAGGGCTCGGTGTCGACGAGCGTCCCGTCCATGTCGATGAGCACCGCCGCCGGCATCACGTCACCCTATGGCGGGCCGACCACCGGTCGCACTCGTGCGCCGCGGCCACCCGATACCGACGACGGCCGTTGCATCGGTGCATCCGCCGTCGCTGCGTCTCGGCACTGCGCGACCGCACCGCGCCAGCTCCTCGAGTCAGGGCATCGCGTCGGGATGGTGCCGACGCATGTGCTCCGGGTAGCTGCGGGCGAAGTACCGCCAGAGCTGGTCGCCGTACGTCGGCGCATGTTCGGCACTCGCCATGTCGTCGACCCCGGCATCGGTCTCGGACGCGCTCGCCATGAATCCGGCCGTGGCATGCCGTGGGCTGGCCGCAACCCGGGCGGCGAACGACGGGTCGAGGTCGAGCGGGTCGAGGCGGGTGTCGAGCGACGGGCCGTGAAAGTACGCCGCCGACAGTCGCTCGACCGGCGCGATCACCCGATGCGGCGTGGCGACGAAGAAGTTGCCGGTCAGGGCCTGGAGCATCTCTCCGAGGTTGACGACGAATCCGCCGTCGACTCGTGGGACGTCGATCCAGTCGCCCGAGGGGGTCGCGACCTGGAGCCCCGGCACGTCGCCCGGCGCCAGGACGGTGAGGAACCCGGTGTCGTGGTGGGCGTTCACGCCGGCTCCACCGTCGGGCGTCGGCGGGTAGTGGATCAGCTTGGTGAGCGACATCGGGCGATCGCCGAACCACTCGGCGAAGTGGCCGGCGTCGAGGCCGAGGCCGACGGCGAGCGACGACAGCAGCCGGTCGGCGAGCGAACCGAGTTCGTGCATCCAACGTTCGACGATCTGCCGCTGGCCGGGGAGGACTCGATCGTCGAGCCACTGGTTCGGGCCGTGGAGCCGCGGATGATAGGGCGGCTGGGTGGTGGGTTCAGCCGGCCACTCGGTCCAGACGTCGATCTGTTCGCGGACGTCGACCCGGTTGTTCGTGAGTTCGGAGCCGACCGCCTCCCACCCTCGGAACCACGGTGACTCGCGCTTGTCGATCGTGGACTTCACGTCGTCGGGGAGGGCGAAGAACGCTGCCATGTGGTCGAACACGTCGTCGACCACCCCGGCCGCCACCCCGTGGTCGACGACGACGAAGAACCCGACGCGATGCGAGATCTCGCACAGTCGATGTGCCAGGTCCGTGCGCTCCTCGAGCGTGCCATCCAGCGTGGCGAGCGACACGACCGGGATCCGATCGAAGTCCTGGGCGTCGTCGAGCCGTGCACCACCGCCGCCGGCTGCGGCGTCGAGGGTCACGAGTACTGCTCGAGGATGGCCGACTCGGTGAGGCGCGACAGCGTTTCGCGGACGTTGGCTGCGATCTCGGCGTCCACGCCGTCGATCTCGGACAGCTCGGCGATGCTCGCGCGCTGCACGTCGGCGAGTGTCGGGAACCGGTCGGTGATCGCCCGAGCCACCTCGGGCGTCATCCGGTTGACCCTCCGGAGCAGCCGCAGACCGCGCGGCCGGATGCCGTCGGACAGGTCGATGCCGTCGTCGCCCGCCAGCCCGAGCGCACGGATCGCGACCTTGAGCTTGCGGACCTCGGCGTCGGACCGGTCCGCCATCTCCTGCAGCACCTCGATGACCTCACGCTCGGGCGGGACGTAGTCGGCGATCACGAGTTCGAGCTCGTCGTCGATCTCGCCGTAGATCTCGTCGAGCTGCATGCGCAGCAGTCGGGCGTCGACGCCGAGTTCGATGATCATCGTCTCGATCTCGTCGGCGATGCGGTGCACCAGATCGCCGCGCTGGACCACGCGGGCGACGTCTCGCAGCGTCGCGACATCCTGAACTTCGTCGGCGGTGAGCTCGGCGACCGACTCGTCGAGTTTGATGCGATACCGCCCGAGGGTCTGGAGCGCCTGGTTGGCGCGATCGAGCAGCCGGCCGACCTCCTGCAGCTCGCGCTTCTCGCCGCCCGCGTAGACGTTGATGACGCCCATCTCCTCGCTCGCGGACACGACCGGCACGTCGAGCGAGCGCGCCACCCGCTCGGCGGTGCGGTGCCGGGTGCCGGTCTCGCTGGTGTGCACGGTCGGGTCGGGAACGAGGTGCACATTGGCGCGTGCGATGCGTCCGCCGTCGGTCGAGACGATGATCGCACCGTCCATCTTGGCCAGTTCGGACAAGCGTTGCGGGCTGTACGGGGCGTCGACGAGGAAGCCGCCGGTGCAGATCGACAGGACCTCGGGACTGTCGGCGAGCACGATGAGGGCGCCGGCCTTGGAGCGCACGACCCGCTCGATGCCGTCACGGATCGGCGTGCCTGGAGCAACCCGCGAGAGCGCAGTGCGCATCTCGTCGTTCGCGCTCCCGAAGCGTGCGGCCATGTGCCGATGATAGGTGGGCGTCCCGTGTGCCGACGCCTCGCGTTCGCGCGTACCGGCTCGCCCTGCGCGCAGACGGCGCGAGCGATGGGCCGTTGCGTCGCGCTGCGTCAGACCGCCCGGAGGGCCGCATCACGCGACGTGACGCCGGCGGCGGCCAGTGCCTGGGCGATCGTGCCGACCCTGGTGAGTCGGATGCGTTCGGCGGTCTCGGGTTCGGGCTCGGGCGAGGTGGCGGGGACGATGAGGTGCCGGAACCCGAGGCGGGCGGCTTCGGTCATCCGGCGGGGCGCGTGGCCGACCTGGCGAACTTCGCCGCCAAGCCCGACCTCACCGAACACCGCCACGTCGGCGGGGAGTGGGATGTCGGCGAGTGCGCTCGCCACGGCGAGGCAGATGCCGAGGTCGAGACCGGGTTCGGACAGACGGGCACCCCCTGCTGCCGAGGCGTACACGTCGTTCGACCCGACGGCCAGCTTGCCGCGACGCCCGAGCACCGCCATCAGCATCGACAGGCGGCTGCCGTCGAGACCCTGCGCGCTGCGTCGGCACGGGACGTTCGGGACGGCCTCGCTGGTGAGCGCCTGGAGTTCGACCACGATCGGCCGCCGGCCCTCCATGGTGGGGACCACTGCCGAGCCGGGCACGCCGGTCCGCCGGTCGGCGAGGAACATGGTCGACGGATCGGGGACGGCGACGAGCCCGGTGCCGACCATCTCGAACAGCCCGAGTTCGTTCGTCGGGCCGAAGCGGTGCTTGGTCGCACGGAGCAGGCGGAGGGCATG
>JBCBDK010000176.1:0-3252 GCA_038529675.1 Actinomycetota bacterium | reverse complement strand
GTGATGCCGGTCGCCGTCGAACTCGAGCACGGTGTCGACGACGTGTTCGAGCACCCGGGGCCCGGCGAGGCTGCCCTCCTTGGTGACGTGACCGACGAGCACGATCGCGATGTTGCGATCCTTCGCCTCGGTGACGAGCCGATGTGCACAGCCGCGCACCTGGGCGACGCTGCCCGGCACCGAGCCGAGGTCGGGGTCGGCGACCGTCTGGATCGAATCGATGACGACGAGCTCGGGGCTGGTGTGGTCGATCGCACGGATGATGTGGGGGAGTGACGTTTCGGCGTGCAGCCACAGATCGTCGCGGATCGCGTCGAGCCGTTCGGCTCGCAGCCGCACCTGTTGCGCTGACTCCTCGGCGCTGACGTAGAGCGTGGTGCCGATTCGCTGGGCGAGGAGCTGGAGCAACAGGGTGCTCTTGCCGATCCCGGGTTCGCCGCCGAGCAGCGTGACCGACCCGGCGACGAGCCCGCCGCCGAGCACCTCGTCGAGCTCGTCGATCCCCGTGGAGACGGGTCGGGCGGTGGCGGTGCCGACCTCGCCGATCCGGGTCGGACCCGATCGGGTCGACGGCGCGAGCGGGACGTCCGCCGCCGAGTCGCCGCCGACCAGCTCCTCGACCAGGGTGTTCCACTCGCCGCACCCGGTGCACCGCCCCGCCCACCGGGGTGTCTGGGCACCGCATTCGGAGCACGAGAAGACCGTCTTCGCCTTGCCAGCCATGCCCGACATCTTGCACACAGCCCTGTCACACCGACGATGACCCGAGAACGTTCGGGGTCGGAGTCGTCGCGTTCTTCGGGAACGGAGTGACTCTGACCCCGAGTGTTCTCAGCGGATGAAGTCGTCGTCGTCTTCGTCGGTCTGGCCGAGGAGTGCGGCGAGGAGCACGAACCAGTCGGTCGCGACGCTGCCGTCGGGGAGCCACATGCTGTCCTCGGGTTCGTTCGCCACTCGGGCTGCCGGCGAGTAGGCGCCGGTGTCGATCCGGCCGAGGCCACCGCGCGCCGCGACGAGTCGCGCCGCTCGAGCGAGCTCGATCGGGTCGTCGCTCACGAGCGACACGTCGACGCCGAGTCGCTCTGCGAGCAGCCGTCGCCGTGCCTGGCGGACGAGTGTCGGCCGCCCGCCGGTCAGCGACTCGTCGAACAACGCGCAGGCGAGCGAGGAGTCGAACGTGAGCCCTCGACGCCAGAGATGCGTGGTTCCGGTGACGAGGAGGGCATCGTCGACGACGACGGTGGTCGACGACATGTGCAGATGCCGACCGGGCCCGGCGGTCGGAGCGAACCACACGACCCGGTCGCCACCGGCCGACTCGAGCGTGTCGATGGCACCGGCGATCCCCGACCGACGCATCGCCTCCAGCGCTGCCGGTGTTCCCGGCAGGTAGCGCGCGGGGACGCAGAGGATCACCGAGAGCGATGGGTTGGCGGCCAGCCGGGCGGTCAGCGCACCGACCACGTCGATTGCGCCGCCGTCGGCGGTGAGGTCGTCGATCGCCGGGGTCTCGACGTACACGAAGTCCTGGGCCCGCCCGATCGCCGCGGCGATCGATGTCGCACCCTGCTGGCGTCCGTCGCGCGTCTTCAACACCAGTTGGTCGATCGCCCGTGCGAGTTGCGCCGCCTGCGCCGTGGTGAGCGAGGCACCGAGCGACCCGAGGATCGAGAAGCCCGTGACGCCTGGGAGGCTGTTCACCGCACCCTCGATCGCGGTTCGGAGGTTCTCCCACGTGTCGCCGGGCGTGAAGTTCGGGAACGCGTCGACGAATGCGCGCAGCGCCGGGTCACCGGCAGCGTCGCGGGCGATCGTCTCGAGGACGACCGCCCAGGTCTGTGGGCCGGCGCCGGTCGGTGCCGCAGCCGGGGTCGCGATCGTCGTCGCCGCCTCGGCGAACGCACCGAGGTCGTCGTAGGCCCGCTCCCGGAGCAGGCCGACCATCCGGTGCGCAGCCGGGCCTGCCAGCGACGCCCCGGTGCCGTGGATCTCGTCGCTCGCGACCACGCCGGGATGGCCGTCCTGGGATCGTGCGTGCTCGTGGTTCCGGCCTCGCCCGGATGTGGATCCGATCGCAGCGACGTCGGTCGCCTCGTCGGCCGACGCGACCTCGCGTCGCTCCATCGACGGGATCGGGTTGCCGAGGCCGACCCAGTCGTGGAACTCGTCGATGTCGGCGATGTCCGATGGGATGACCACCCTGGTCTTCTCGACCAGTGTCTCGTCGTCGATCGGCGAGGTGAGCTCGCCTGCATCGGTCGGCCCGAAGGCGGGGACGGTGACGACGAGCCGGTCGCCGGCGCCGACCGAGGAGCGCAGCGTGTCGGCGACGAAGTCGGCGTCGTCGAGGGTCGACTCGTCGACGAGTGAGAACGTGCCGGCGTCGACGTCGTCGGGAACGACGAGCAACGTGTCACCCGATCGGAGGTTTACGGTGCCGCGGTCCAGGGCGACGCCCTGCTCACAGATCCAGACCGTCGCGTCGTCGACACCGCCGGGCGTGGCGGGGAGTTCGACCGTGCCGCCGGCAACGAGATCCGGTCGGGTGAACCGCTCTCCGCCGAAGAAGCGTCGACCATCGGCGGTGACGACGAGCGCATCGAGCGACATCGACCGGCCGGCCGCGCCGTCGGCGATCTGCACGACGAGGTGGGCGGTGCCGTCCGCGTCGGCTCGCCCACCGCCACCGTCGGCTCGGAACTGGCGCCCGTTCTCCGTGTCGAACCCGTGCGGCCACACCCGGACCCAGGCGTCGGCCGGGAGTTGCTCGTCGAAGGTCACGACGATCTGCTGCTCCACGGACTCCGAACCCTCCGACCGACCCGACCCGGCGATCGCATGCACCCGGCACGTGATCGACCCGATGTCGCCGTCGGTGAGGTCAGCCGGTTCGGACGGGCCCCAGTCGGGGTCCATCACCGGCGACATCACGACGGCCGCGCTTCCGGAGAGCACGGCGAGAACCGCCGCGTTCGCCTCGTCGGTCGTCGCTGCGAACGGAGCGTTTGCCGTGTTCACCGCCGGCGACAGACGAAGGTCGACGTCGGCCTGGTCGGGATCGGTTCGGTCGAGGCCGACGAGTTGCTCCTCGACGTCGACGAACGCGAGCCGGGCGAAGTCACGGTTCAACGGTGGCGTCGCCGTGCCCGGCCAACCGGAGAGCACCGTGGTCCCGGCGTTGTCGGGTGCGGCGATCGTGCCGTAGGAGCCGTGCGGCAGGAGCGCCAACCGTGGGATCGGTGCGTCGTCGGG
>JBCBDK010000175.1:0-7627 GCA_038529675.1 Actinomycetota bacterium | reverse complement strand
CCGTCGTCTGGATCCGGTCGACACCGAGTTCGAGCGCGAGGTCGGCCGCCGCACCACGACCGATGCCGAGCTCACCGCCGCCGTCGACGCCCTCCGCCCCCTCCTCCCCTGAGTTGGATTCCTGCTCGGGGACGGAATCCAACTTCGCTCCCGTGAGTTGGATTCTTGCTCGGGGACGGAATCCAACTCGCGGGTACGGTCGTGGGATGGGAGTGTCGACGAGGAACTGGGCGGGGAACCAGCGGTGCGTCCCGGCCGCCGTGCACCAGCCGACCACGACCGCCGAGGTCGCCCGGATCGTCGCCACGGCAGCAGCGGCGGGCGAGCGCGTCAAGGTGATCGGTGCGGGCCACTCGTTCACCGACACCGCCATGACCGACGGGCACCTCGTGTCGCTCGACTCGATGCAGCGAGTGCTCGGCGTCGGCGGGGCCGACGGATGCGACGTCACCGTCCAGGCCGGCATCCGACTGCACCGTCTGAACGACGAGCTGGCGACGCGCAGCCTCGCGATGCCGAACCTCGGCGACATCGCCGAGCAGTCGGTCGCCGGCGCCACGGCCACGGCCACGCACGGGACCGGCGCGGCGCTCGGCAACCTTGCCACGCGGATCGTCGGCATGGAGATCGTGACCGGCGACGGCACGGTCGTGCGCTGCGACGAGGAGCACGACCCCGAGCTGCTGCGTGTCGCCCGCGTCGGCCTCGGCGCGCTCGGCATCGTGACCGAGGTGACCCTTCGGTGCGTGCCTGCGTTCAACCTCCATGCGGTCGAGACCATCGAACCCTTGGCGGACGTGATCGCCGACTTCCGTACGGTGATGCACTCGACCGATCACGTCGAGTTCTACTGGATGCCGGGTGGCCGTCGATGCCAGGTCAAGCGCAACGCCCGAACCGACGAGCCCGCACAACCCCAGTCGAAGGCGGCTTACATCCGCGACAAGTGGATCGGCGAGAACCTCGCGTTCGGCCTCGTGTGCCGCACCGGCCGTCGTTTCCCGTCGCTCGCGCCACGGGTCGCCAAGCTCGTGCAGTCCTCGGCCACCGAACGCGAGCTGATCGACCGCAGCGACCGGATCTTCGCCAGCCCGCGCAAGGTCCGATTTCTCGAGATGGAGTACGGCGTGCCGATCGATGCGGTGCCCGACGCGATCGGGCGCATCGACGATCTCGCCCGTCGGCTCCCCGTCAAGCCACTGTTCCCGATCGAGGTGCGCGTGTCGGCGCCCGACGACATCCCGCTGTCGACCGGCTTCGGTCGCCCCTCGGGTTGGATCGCCGTGCACCAGTACATCGGCGTGCCGTACGAGGCGTACTTCCAGGGCGTCGAATCGATCATGAACGACTACGACGGGCGTCCGCACTGGGGCAAGCTCCACTTCCAGACCGAGGCGACGCTCGCCCACCGCTACCCGCAGTGGGACGACTTCCAGTTGTGGCGATCGAAGCTCGATCCGACCGGCACGTTCACCAACCCGTACCTGGACCGCGTCCTCGGCCCGATCCGCTGACGCCGACGCGCACACCGACGCCGAGGCCGACCGCTGACGCCGACGCGCACACCGACGCCGAGGCTGACCGTCGACACCGACACGGCACCGGCCCGCGACGGTGCGCCTCACCCGACCGGACGCTCAGGCGAGCTCGTCCAGAGCGCGGCGGACCTCGACCGTCACGTCGGGCCCCGCGATCGCGTCCAGTTCCTCGGCGAGTGAGTCGATCACGCGCTCGGTGCCGACGTACGCCTCGCCGCCCTCGGTGCGTTCGGTGCAGCACCACGCCATCGTCCGGCCGTGATCGCCCCAGTCGGCGCGCCCCCACCGACGGACCGTGGCGATCTCGGGCCCGTCGGTGTCGGCGGGGTCGGCCAACTCCCAGTTCACGCGCAGCGGCAGCTGCCAGCAGACCGACGGCTTCCACTCCGTCGGCGACTCGTCCGAATCGAGCGCGGCGAGGTGGAGGGCACAGCCCTCGCCTCCCTCGAAGCCGGGCCGATTGAGGAAGATGCACGCGCCGTCGACCACCCGCGTACAGGTTCGTTCCTCGTCGCCGAAGATGCCCTGGTCGTCGTCGGCCGCATCGCGATGCTGCCAGCGTTCGGGCGGGATCATCGCCGCATAGGCCGACACCTGCATCGCCTCCGCCTCGCCGGCCGGACCGTCGCCGAAGTGTGCGCCGAGCGAACAGCAGCCCTGGTTCAACTCCTCGGCCGGCTCGGCGAGGATACCCTTGCAGCCACACCCGAACAGGCAGGTCCAGTTCGAGGTGAGGAACTCGCGCTCGAACCGCCACCGCACCATCCCGCGATCGACGTGCACGAACCCGTCGTCGTCCCGGTCGTCGGCACGGCCACCCGCGTTCACACCCGGCGTCTGATCGTCGACACTCATCGCTGCGCGAAGTGGACGACCACGAGTTCGTTCGCCAGTTCGACCGGGTCGCCGCCACCGACGTCGACGAGCAGCGTCGAGGGGCCGGACGTGACGGCCACCGCGGCGCCATCGGGCGAGACCGCCACGACCGAGTCGCCGGTCACCTCGAGGAGCTCGTCGCCGACCCAGACCAACGTGCCGGTCCCGGCGTCGTCGTCGTGGCGCACGGTCGGCTCGCCGTCGACGAGTCCGCCGGACCCGAGCATCCCGGCGGTGCATCCGTCGACCGACGTGAGCGACGCGACGAGCCCGTCGAACTCGCCGACGACCTTGACCCGATCGAGGTCGAGGTAGGTCGACGTCGACCCGAACCCACCACCCGCCTGCAGGCAACGTGTGCTCGAGGTGACCGGACTGGCGGGCGCGTCGGCGACGTCGAGCAGTTGCTCGCCACGATCGTCGATCACGTAGGTCCGTCGATCGTCGATGACCACGAGCCGTGTGCGATTCCCGGCGACCACCCCCGCCGTCGGGGTCGCCACCACGACCTCGTCACCCTCCGACCGCTCGGTGTCGGTCACCGTGCCGACCTCCTTCACGCCGCCATCGTCGGCAACCCGGATCACGCCGGTCGGGTCGACCGTAACCACCTCCCCGTCCTCGGTCAGCATCGTCGCGACCGGTGTCGGAACGTCGACCGACCCGAGTCGTTCGCCTGTGAGGTCGTGGAACTCGAGCTCGGTCGTCGCACCGGCGCGTTGTGCGGTGACGACGAGCTCGTCGTTGATCGACACGATCTGGCCCGCGAGCGGCGTGGCCGACGACTCGGCGAGGTCGACCACGATCGTCTGGAACGTCCGCCCGTCGGACACGGCGAGGTGGGTGCCCGACGGATTGACCCTCGCCGCGTCGGCGAACATCAGCGGGCTGTCGAGCCCGGCGACCTCGGCGACGCTGAGGACGATCCGCTCGCTCAGATCGATCACGGTCAGGTCGCCGCCCACCCCGGCGCCGATCAGTGCGACGTCCTCATGGTCGGGGCTGCGGAGCAGCGTCTCGTCGGTGCCCGCCTGGCCGCGTCGCACGCTGCCGTCGGTCAGGTCGGTGATCGTGATGCGACCGAAGTCGGTCATCGTCACGAGCATCGAACCGCTGACGAGCGACTGGTCGTCGAGCAGTGACGACCCGCCCGTGAACGTGTCGACCACCTCACCCGAGCCGGGGTCGACGACGCTGATCTCGCTGTCGGTCAACACGACCACGTGGCTCCACGCGTCGTCGACGTCGCCGGTGCTCGAGCGCCCTTCGTCGCGTCCGATCGCCCGGGTGAGCACGACGATCGACACGACCACGACCGCAACCGCGGCCGCCGCCACGCCGATCCGCCGAAGTGCGTAGTTCGGCACACGATCCTGGCGCGGTGCCTGCGACGCTCGCGGCGCCTTCGGTCGCATCGGCTGGCGCTTCGACCCGCCGCTGCGCCGGGACTCGCCGGACCGCCCGGTCGGCGGCGGCAGTTCGCTGCCGGGCGAGGACGGGTCGGACATCGAGGCCGATCGTACGCGTTGCGCGACCGGCATCCCGTACGATCCGCATCGTGGAGTTCACGTGCCCGCGCTGCAACACCTCGGTCACCGAGGAGTTCTACGGGCCGTGCTCGTCGTGCCACCTCGACCTGCGAGCCAAGTTCAAGTCCGACGGCCGCGTCGTCGAGGTCGCCGAATACGAACCGAAGATGAACGTCACCCCCAACGCCGTCGCGCTGAAGGACGACTGATCGCTCGCGTCGCGCCGGCGTCGCATCTGCTGCGTCGTCAGGCGGGCACGTCGTCGGTGTCGTTGATGCCGACGGCGGCTTTCTGCTCGATCCAGCGGCCGACGGCCGGGTGGAGCGTGCCGAGCCCGATCACGCCGGCGGCGGCGATCGAGATCCCGACGACGAGGAACTGATCGAACACGATCGCGAGCGCGATCCCCCCGACGATCATCCCGACGCCCGACGCAGCGAGCGCGATCCGGCCGCGGCGGTCGTCGGTGACCTTCGTGGCCACGCCTGCGGCTCGCTCGGTGGTCCGGTCGAGTGCTCGTTCGGCCCACGCGAACTCGGTGGCGAGCACGACGAGGCCGACGATGATGACCAACACGCCCGGCCCAGGCAGTGCGAGCATCGCGACACCGGCGAGCAGGATCGCCGACCCGAGCAGGAACACGAGGACCCGCTTGGCGTTGCGTGCGATCCATCGCAACCAATCCGACGGGCTGTGCAGGTCCGGCATCACCCCAGTGTGGCCGCGAGCGAGCCATCGGTGCCCGGCGGACCCGAGGGTGCTGACTCGATCTGGGCAGATCGACCGAGTCAGCACCCTCCGATGGTTCAGATCGAGAAGGCCGGGAACAGGTCGGCGCCGCTCGAGGTCAACCCGCAGATCGTCGGGCGATAGATCCCGTCGACCACTCGATCGTCGTCGAGCGAGAGCGCGACGGAGCCGTTGTCCAGGAGTGCGAGCGAAGGGTTGCGCTGTTGCCCTGCGACGGCCGGATGAGCTGTCCGTGCCGCGAAGGCTTCTGCACCCCGGGCGTCGACGCCGCGAACCATCACGTTGGTGAGCCCGTTGCGGTCGCGATCGTCCTCCCAGGCGACCACGGTCGAACCGTCGTCGCGAACGGCGATGGCTGGGCGGCGCTGCTGGCCCGCACCGTCGAGGTGCGCTTGGCGCTCGCTAACGACTGTTCGACCGGACCGGTCGAAGACCGCCATCCGAACGTTGAAGAAGGCGTTTCCGTCGCTGTCGTCTTCCCATGCGACTGCGAATCGTCGACCAGACGGGCTCATCGCCACGGCCGGTGACAGCTGCTGATCGGCGGCGACACGGTTGATCGTGAGGTCACCGGTCGTCGGTCGTCCGGTCGAATCGAACACTCGGGCGCGGATCTGGAAGTAGCCGTTTCGGTCCACGTCATCCTCCCAGACGACGACGAAGTCGCCCTCGGTCGACATGGCGATACGCGGTCGGAACTGCTGGCCCGCTCCTGCGTTGTTCACCTGACGGGCGCCGAATCGTTCCGAGCCGTCGGCGGTGAAGCCACGAGCGTTGATGTTGAAGTACCCATTGCCGTCAGCGTCGTCCTGCCACACGACGACGAATCTGCCGTCTCGCGCGACCCCGAGGTCGGGGGCATGCTGTTGGCCAGCTCCGTCGCGGTGCGCCGTCCGAGCTGCGAATCGAGTGCGGTACTCACCGTCGTGACCGGACACCCGGATGTTGCCGTAGTCGTTGCCGTCGCTGTCGTCCTCCCAGGCGACGACGAGGTCACCCGTTCCGCTTGCTCCGACGGCGGGAGCGTGTTGCTGGCCCCGACTCGGTCGGCCGAGCCCGGTCCGAAGCCGGCGAAGCCTGCCGTCGACCCGGACGGTTGCGATCGAGATGTCCTCGATCTGGTTGCCGTCGGAGTCGTCGGTCCAGACGACCGTGACGTCACGTGCGCCCGTAACGGCGGTGCGTCGCCGTCGGCTGGTTGCCTCGCGGATGATGGGAGACTCGTCGAGGATCCGGTCGATCCGGACCGCGTCGTTGAACGGGTCACTGGGGTTCGAGCAACCGCCGAGGATGTGGACCCCGAGAACTCGCCCTCGGCGATCGAGCACACCGGAGCCAGATGAGCCGCCGAAGGTGTCGAGGTCGTCGTACTGGAAGGTGTCGGCTCGCGATCCGGCGACGCTGCCCGACTCGATTCGCTTCGGGTCACCCCTTGGGTGCTGGATCATCGTGATCGGTTCGCCGTCGCGAGGCGCCCGTTCGGCCAACTGGCGCCACCCGAATCGGCCCCCTGGGCTCCCGGCGACGCGGATCAACGCGACGTCGAGGCCGGCCGGTCGGTACTCGAGCAGCGTCTCGATCGCGACGTCGACCGACGCTCGGAGCCTTCCGTTTTCGTCGAGCTGGTGGAGAAACTCGACGTGCATGTTCGTCGCGACTTCGCTCGTCGGGATGACCGTCCCATCCGATCGTCGAGGGAAGATCCAGCCGTTGTTCTCCTCGAGGCAGTGGGCGGCGGTCAGCACCAGATTCGGTGCGATGAGGGTGCCGGTGCAGAAGGCTGCTCCGGCCACGTTGTGGTTGTTGGTGTAGCGACTCAGGTCGGAGTTCCAGACGATTCGGCACACGGCGGGTTCGTATCGGCGGACGAACTCCTTCGTTACGCCGAGTGTGCCGTCGTACTGCTCGACGTCTTGTGAGTCGTCGGGTCCGCACGGGGACTCGTCGGACTCGGCGACGTGGTCGGGCGCCAGCACGGCCGGCACAGCGTTGGCGGGACGATCTCGGTGGCCGAGTTCGGTGGTGGTAGGCACGGTGTCTCCTCGGAGTGGTGGGTTGATGTGCCCCGAGGAGACGCCGTGTGGCGCCCGGTTGATACGTCAGTTCTGGGATTCTCGACTGGCTTCAGGGAGGTCGTCCTCGCCGAGGCTTCCGGTCGCGAGCTGAGCGCTCACGACCGCTGCAGCGAAGCTGGTTCCGCACCAGCGAGCGACCGCAGCGCCGCCACCGGCGCCCTCGAACCTCACCGTCTCCGCAGGGAGCTGGCTTGATTCCTTGTGGGCCACGTATGTGACCTCGCCTGACGGGTAGAGGGAGTCGTGGCATCCGGCGGCCTCGGTCGTGACCCACCCTGCCTGCGTCGAATATTGTCGTTCGACACCGCTGACGTAGATGCCCGCCTCGTCGCTTGCCCCGACAGCGATCACCTGTTCTCCCACTTCCAAGAGGGTTTGCTCGAGTGCGTCGATCGCTTCCGTACACGACAGAAAATCCCGTTGGTTCTGCGTGTCCTCGCAACCTTGAATCGGTGCGGGATCCGCGGCGGCGGGATCCATCCAGCGTGATGTGAACGCCGCAGGGTACGTTGACACGTCCCAGTCGAACGTGTTGCCAGCGGCCGCAACGATGAGTCCCTGTTGGGCGAGATGGCGTGCAGTTCCTTGCAGCGTGATGAGCGGTGCTGCCTTCACTCCATCTTCCGGCGGAGTGTCCGCTCCTTCCTCGGTCGAGTCATGCGACGCGAGGTCGTATGCGTGGTTGCACACGACGGTTCCGAGCGAGACGTTCGTGATCGGGACGGTCGCATCGGTGCGCAGCGCTGCTGCGAGGAGATCCGACTCGTAGAACGACTTGTTCGAGCTAGCGTCAGCGTCGCTCGCCTCGCCCTTCACTGCGATCGACGTGATGTTGACGGCCGCAGTCTGGAGCATCACG
>JBCBDK010000174.1:0-7653 GCA_038529675.1 Actinomycetota bacterium | reverse complement strand
CCGATCTCCAGCGCGAACAGTTCCATCTGCTCGTCTGCGAGGGTCATCGTCGCCGTGACCATCTCGCCGTTGGTCAGCAGGAAGCGGACCACGTCGGCCGCCGTACGGTTCAGCTTCGGACCGAACTCCTGCGCGGACACGCCGCGCTCGATGACGACCTCGCCCTCGGGGACGGGCGCATCGGACGACGTGTACTGCATCGCGGTCGGCTGCAGTTCGTCCTGGTCCCGCCTGCGACGACGACGTCCGCGTCCGCGGGGAGGTCGGCGACCGCCGCCGGGCCGACCGGCGCCACCGGGTCGCGGGCCGCCACCGGGGCCACCTGGACCACCACCGGGACGGTAGCCACCACCGCCACCGCCACCGGGTCGTGCACCGCCCGCAGGGCGCTGCACGGGTCGGGTCGGTCGCGCCGAGCCGGGCGGCGGGGGAATCGGCTTGCCGGACGGCGAGAGCGGGCGCGCTCCCCCGGGTGGCGGCGGAATCGCCTTGCCGCTCGGGCTGCGCGGTGCGGCAGGTGCTGCAGGCACCGCTGCCTCCTCGGCCGTGCGAGCGGCAGGCGCCGCGGGCGGTGGCGTGCCATCGGCCGACGGGCGAGCGCTCGAGATCACGCGGCGTGGTGGCGCGGGTGGCGGCGGCTTCGGCGCCTCGGGCTCGCGCCGCTCGGCGGCACCCGCCACCTTCGGGATCGGCTGACCCGTCGCCGCGGCCACGACCGCATCGGCCGCGGTCGGCGCGCGCTCCGGAGCCGGGGCCGGCGTGCTCGCAGCGGGGGCGGGAGCCGCAGCAGCCGGGCGCTCGGCGGCGGGCGCCGGCGTCGGTGCGACCTCGGGGGCGGGCGCCTCGGGCTCGGCCGCTGCCGGCTCGGCGGGGGCGGCCGCCGGTTCGGCTGCCGGTGCCGGGTCGGCCACGGGCGCAGCGGGAGCGTCATCGGTCACCGTGTCGGCGGTGGCAGCGACGTTCTTGGAGGCGACCTTCTTCGATGCCGTCTTCTTCGCAGCGGCCTTCTTGGCGGTGGTCTTCTTGGCAGCCGTCTTCTTCGCTGCGGCCTTCTTCTTCGCCGGCTTCTTCTCCGGCTTCGGCTCTTCGGGCTGCTCGTCGCGCGTCAGCCCCTCACGCTCGGCGCGACGGCGAAGCATGTCGGCGTAGGCCTCCTGCAACGACGACGACGGGCCCTTGGCGGCGACGCCGGCGGCGCCCGCGAGGTCCAGCAGTTCACCATTCGTCATCCCGAGCTCTTTGGCGAGCTCGTGGATCCTGATCTTCTTCGCTGGCACGCTTCGATTCAACCTTTCCCTGTCGTCATTCCCACCGCAGCGGCGTCGTTGCCACCGGATGTCTCATCGGCCGTGTCCACCACGGCACTGCTCGTCAACGGACGCAACGCCCGCCGGATCTCGTCGTGGTCACCGGCGTTGAGCGTGGTTCGCCACGCCCGCTCGAATCGGCGCGAGCGCACGGCGTCATCGAGGCACCGCTCCACGCGATCCCGGCACAGCCAGCCACCTCGTCCGTCGCTCGGGCCGTCGACCACCACGATCGTGGCCTCGGCGGCACGATCGACGCGGCGGCAGAGCCGGACCAGTTCGGCCTGCGGCCGACGGGTCCGACACCCCAGGCACGTGCGAACGGGCCGGTGCGCTGGCGCAACGTGCGGATCAATCGCTGCCACCTGCCTCGGTGTAGCCGGCTGCCTCGGCCGCCTCGACGGATGCGAACCACACCTCCGCCACGGTCGACTCGAACCACCGGCCGTCGGGTTGGTGGAACTTCATCGAGTCGTTATTGCCCTTGATCGGAAAGCCCTCGGGCGCGGCCGCAGGATCGTCGAGTGGCGCGTGTGCACCGGCGGGGAGCTCGACTGCGTCGGCGGACTCGGCGTCGGCGGACTCGGCGTCGCTCACGTCTGCGGATGTCTCCGCGTCCGTGTCCGTGTCTGCGTCCGCACCGGTCTCGGTGTCGGCGGCTTCTGCGGCGGCGGCCTCGGCGGCCTCGGCCTGTGCTTCGGCGGCGAGCACCGCAGCCTGCTGGTCCTGCCATGCGGACTCGCTGATGACCGTGCCGTCGGCGGCATGCCATTCCATCTCGCCGGTCTCCGCGTTGGCGACCCACTGGCCGTCGGCGTAGTCGACCTCGTCCTCGTCTCGACCGCCCGAAGGAATGCCCTCGGCGTACTGCGTCTCGGACCGGATGTCGACACGCACGCCGGTGAGGCGCGCCGCGAGGCGTGCGTTCTGACCCTCGCGGCCGATCGCCAGACTCAGCTGGTGGTCGGGCACGATCACGTCCGCCTGGGTCACGTCGTCGGAGATGATGACCTGGCTGACCTTCGCGGGCGACAGCGCTTTCGCGACGAAGTCGGCGAGGTCCTCGGAGAACGGGACGATGTCGATTTTCTCGCCGCGCATCTCGTTGACGACCATGCGGACGCGGCCGCCGCGAGCGCCGACGCACGCACCGACCGGATCGACGTTGTGGTCGTTCGACCAGACGGCGATCTTCGTACGGTGACCGGGCTCGCGGGCGCAGGCCTTGATCTCGACGATGCCGTCCGCGATCTCGGGGACCTCGAGCTCGAACAGCCGCTTGATGAGACCCGGGTGTGTGCGCGACACGACGATCTGCGGGCCCTTCGGCGTCCGCCGGACCTCCACGATGTAGGCCTTCTGACGCTCGCCCTGGGCGGGACGCTCGAACGGAACCTGCTCGGCCTGGGGCAGCAGCGCCTCGGCGCGACCGAGATCGAGCAGGGTGTAGCGGGCGTCGGTTCGCTGGATGATGCCCGTGACCAGGTCGCCCTCGCGGTTCGCGTACTCCTCGAACTTGCGGTCGGACTCGACCTGGCGAATGCCTTGCGACATGACCTGGCGGAACGTCTGCGCGGCGATCCGGCCCATCTCGGACTTCTTCGGCGTGTCGTCGCGCTCGTTGATCCAGTTGCCGTCCTCGTCGACGTCGTAGGCGACGAACGTGAACTCCATCGTGTCGGGGTCGACCTCGACCACGACCTCGTCGGCCGCGTCGTCGCGTCGCTTGTAGGCGAGCGCGAGCGCCTGCACCAGCACCTGGAGCAGCTCGTTCTCGTCGAGCCCCTTGGCCTCGGCCAGCGCCGAGACCGCTTCACGCATGTCGATGTCGTTCATGACTGCTTCGCTTTCTTGTTGCTCTGCTTCGAGGACTCACCCGAACGGGGATGCGGCGTCCCCTTGCCGGGCTTGGGTGCGGGACCCCACTGGAACACGGTCCGCGCCTTGTCGACGTCGGCGATGCGCACGGTCCGCTCCTCACCCGAGTCGAGGAGCAGCGTTGCCGAGGTCTCATCGGCACCGACGAGCTTGCCGTCGACGCGACGCGGTTCGTCGTCGCCGACCACTGCTCCCCGCAACCGGATGGTGACGTCCTTGCCGACCTCGCGCTGGAAGTGCCGGGCCGTTCGGAGGTGGCGTTCGAGACCGGGGCTCGTGACCTCGAGTGTGTACTTCCCGGTGATCGGGTCCTCGTGATCCATCTCGCGCGAGATGAGCCGGGTTGCCAGGGCGATCGTGTCGAGGTCGACACCGCCTTCGGAGCCGGGCGGGGTGTCGATGGTGATCCGGATCGTGGCGGAGCGCCGCTCGATGTCGTACAGCTCCAGGCCGAGGTCGTCGACGATCGGCGCGACGAGGTCGGTGACCCTGTCGATCTCGGTGCTCATCGTCGTGCCTCCTCTCGTCGTCGCTGGTCGTCGAACTGCCGTGTTTCAACAAACAAGGCGTGAGGCCAGAAGCCCCACGCCTTGGTCATCAGAACCAAATTGCGGTCTCCGACGATAGCAGCAGATCGACGCTTCCGGGAGGGGTCAGCGGGCCGTGGCGCGGGCGGACCCGGTCATCGGCGACCCGTCGACCTCGAACAGTGCACAGAGGACCTGACGGTCGCCGATCTCGTTCCACGACGCTTCGCTCGGCCGAAGCGGTGTGACGTCGTACGACGAGGCGGCGAAGTCGACGCCGACGAATCGAGCGAACGCTCCGACGCACCCGTCCGCTGCACGATCGCGTACGGCGTCAGACCCCGGCCACGGCCCGTCGGCCAGGTCGAACACGTGGTAGATCTCGGCCTGGTGTCGGGCGGAGCACGGCACCACCGGGAGCGAGTCGAATCCATCGCCGTCGCCCAACGACTCGATGCAGTCACCGAGCTGCAGCCGGAATGCGCCCACGTCGCCGCCACCGACGACGGACCCGGTCGCGTCGCGCTCGGCCCCGTCCGACGTCGCACTGTTGCCGCACGCGGGCGCGACGACAGCAGCACCGAGCGCAATGACGGCGGCGAGGACGGCCCGAGTCACCCCCTCAACGGTACGGGCAGATCGGAGGCAGCCGCGGGCGTCACGCGAGGGGGCGGATAGGTTCGCAGCCGTGCTGCGCATGTCGACGCTCTTCCTCCGCACGCTCCGCGACGACCCGGCGGACGCCGAGATCCCGAGCCACCGACTGCTGGTCCGTGCCGGGTACATCCGTCGGGCAGCACCCGGCGGATTCTCGTGGTTGCCGCTGGGGTGGGAGGTCTACCGCAACGTCGAGCGAGTCGTTCGTGAGGAGATGAACGCTGCCGGGTTCCAGGAGGTGCACTTCCCCGCACTGCTCCCGAAGGAGCCGTACGAGCGGACCAATCGCTGGGTCGAGTACGGCGACAACCTGTTCCGGCTGCGGGATCGACGTGGCGCCGACTTCCTGCTCGCCCCCACGCACGAGGAGATGTTCACCCTCATGGTGAAAGACCTCTACTCGTCGTACAAGGACCTGCCGCTGTCGATCTATCAGATCCAGACCAAATACCGCGACGAGGCGAGGCCACGCGCGGGGCTGCTGCGCACCCGCGAGTTCGTGATGAAGGACTCGTACAGCTTCGACGTGTCCGACGAGGGTCTGCAGGCCTCGTACGAGGCTCACCGCGAGGCGTACATCACGCTGTTCGAACGACTCGGGCTCCCCTACGTGATCGTCTCGGCGATGTCGGGTGCGATGGGCGGTTCGGCATCGGAGGAGTTCCTGGCGCCGATGGACGTCGGTGAGGACACGTACATCAGGTGCACGTCGTGTGCCTACGCCGCGAACGTCGAGGCGGTCACGACGCCCGTCCCCGACTCGATCCCGCTCGACGGCCTGCGCGCCGCCGTCGTCCACGACACGCCCGACACGCCGACGATCCAGACGCTCGTCGATTTCGTCAACGCCGACGGCGACCTCCGCCACCCCGATCGGGAGTGGACGGCTGCCGACACGCTGAAGAACGTCGTCGTCAACCTGAAGCACCCCGACGGCACGGTCGAGCCGCTGGCGATCGGCGTGCCCGGTGATCGCGATGTCGACATGAAGCGGCTCGAGGCGCAGGTGTCGCCGGCGGAACCGGAACCATTCACCGAGACCGACTTCCCGAAGTACCCCGAGTTGGCCAAGGGGTACATCGGCCCGAACGGCATCAAGGCCGCCGGCATCCGCTACCTCGTGGACCCGCGAATCGTCGACGGCACCCAGTGGATCACCGGCGCCGACACGACCGGCAATCACGTGATCGGCCTCACGATGGGCCGCGACTTCACCGCCGACGGCGTGATCGAGGCCGCCGAGATCCTCGACGGCGACGCCTGCCCGGCCTGCGGCTCCGAGGTCGAGATGGCGCGCGGGATCGAGATCGGTCACATCTTCCAGCTCGGACGCAAGTACGCGGAGGCACTGGAGCTGAGCGTGCAGGACGAGAACGGCAAGCCGGTCACGCCGACGATGGGCTCGTACGGCGTCGGCGTGACGCGATGCCTCGCCGCCGTCGCCGAGGCGACGTGCGACGACATCGGTCTCGTCTGGCCGCGTGAGATCGCGCCCGCCGACGTGCACCTCGTGATCGCCGGCAAGGAGGGTGGCCCGCAGCGCGATGCCGCCGAACGACTCGCGGCCGAACTCGAGTTCCGCGGTCTGCGCGTCCTGTTCGACGATCGCGTCGGCGTGTCGCCGGGGGTGCGGTTCAAGGATGCCGAGCTGATCGGGGTCCCCACGATCGCGGTCGTCGGACGTGGCGTCGCCGACGAGTCGAACCCGACGATCGAGGTGAAGGACCGTCGTTCCGGCGACCGCGAGGACATCACGCTCGCGGCCGCCGTCGATCATCTGCTCACGATCTGTACCTGACCGCGCCGTCACTCCGCCCCCGAGCACCGAGCGGCGAGTTCCCGGTTGGCGAGTCGTGCGCATGGGCTTGCTACGTTCGCCTCGTCGCCGCGCACGATGTCGGCCGGCAGGAGGATCGGGGGGTCCGATGTATGCAGCACCGTTCGTCGACACGAACCCGGACCGACCGGCCTTCATCATGGCGGCGACCGGTGAGACGGTGTCCACCCGTGAGTTCGAGGAGCGGGCCAACCGACTCGCCCAGCTGTTCCTCGCACACGGGCTCGGCCCGGGCGATCACTTCTCCATCTTCATGGAGAACAACAGCCGCTACCTCGAGGCGTGCGGCGCCGGACAACGCAGCGGTCACTACTACACCTGCGTCAACTCGTACCTGACCGCCGAGGAGGTCGCCTACATCGTCGACAACTCCGACAGCCGTGTGCTGATCACGTCGGCTGCGAGGTGCGACGTGGCGATGGCGGCGATCCAGGACTGTCCGAAGGTCGAACTGGTGCTGGTGGTCGACGGCGCCGCCAAGCAGATGCCCGCGGACGACGGGCGGGTACGCGACTACGCCGAGGCGGTGGCCCAGTTCTCGACCGAACCGATTCCCCACGAACGACTGGGCACGCCGATGCTCTACTCGTCGGGCACGACCGGGCGGCCGAAGGGAATCCTGCGTCCGCTCCCCGACGAACCACCGACGTTCGAACTGCCGCTGTTCACCTTCTTGAGCAACCTGTGGCGGTACCGAGAGGACATGATCTACCTCTCCCCCGCGCCGCTCTACCACTCGGCCCCGCAGGCAGCCGTGGCGCTCACGCTGCAGGCCGGTGGCACTGCGGTCATCATGGAGCGGTTCGATCCCGTCGAGTACCTCCGCCTGATCGAGCGGCACGGCGTGACCCACACCCAGCTCGTGCCGACCATGTTCTCGCGGATGCTCAAACTGCCCAACGACGAACGGCTCGCGCACGATCTGTCGTCGCTCGAGATCGCCGTCCACGCCGCCGCACCGTGCCCGGCTCAGGTCAAGGAGCAGATGATCGAGTGGTGGGGGCCGATCATCCACGAGTACTACGGCGCGACCGAGGGGCTCGGCTTCGCTGCGTGCGACAGCGAGGAGTGGCTGGCGCATCGGGGCACGGTCGGCAAGATCGTGCTCGGCGACGTCCACATCCTCGACGACGAGGGCAACCCGCTCCCGAACGGCACGCCGGGCACGATCTGGTTCGAGACGGCGACACCGTTCGAGTACCACAACGACCCCGACAAGACGGCCGAGGCGACGTCGGACGACGGTGCGATGACCACGGTCAACGACGTCGGCTACGTCGACGACGACGGATTCCTGTACCTCACCGACCGGGCGACGTTCATGATCATCTCCGGCGGCGTGAACATCTATCCACAGGAGACCGAGAACCTCCTGATCACGCACCCGAAGGTCGCGGACGCCGCCGTGTTCGGGGTGCCGAACGACGACCTGGGTGAAGAGGTGAAG
>JBCBDK010000173.1:0-7663 GCA_038529675.1 Actinomycetota bacterium | reverse complement strand
TCGGGGTCAGACCCCAACTGTTCTCGAGAACGATCGGGGTCTGACCCCAACTGTTCTCGGGGCGGCTGGGGGTCAGCCGGCATGGAACTTGGCGTGGATCGCGTCGGCGACCTTGTCGGGCAGGAAGCTGAGTGCACGAAGCTCGTCGAGCGACGCCCGCTTCACCGCGTTCACGCCGCCGAGCTCCTTGACCAGCCGCTTGCGACGGACCTCGCCGAGGCCGGGGATGTCGTCGAGCGAGCTCTTCGTCATCCGCTTGCTGCGCCGCTCGCGATGGAACGTGTTGGCGAACCGGTGCGCTTCGTCACGGATGCGTTGGAGCATGAACAGCGCCTCGCTCCCCCGAGGGATCTCGACGGGCTCCGACCGACCCGGCACGTACAGCTCCTCGAACCGTTTGGCGAGACCGGCGACCGGGATCTCGTCGGCGAGGCCGAGCTCCTCGACGACCGCCTGCGTCGCCGACACCTGGCCCTTGCCACCGTCGACGAGCAGCAACTGCGGCGGGTAGGCGAACTTGCCCGGCTTGCGCTCCTTCTTGCCCGAGCCGTCCTCGCGGCCGTCGTCCTCGGGCCCCGTCCGTTCGACGACGGGACGATCCCGGTCGTCGAGGTACGCCTGCAGGCGCCGGCGGACGACCTCGGCCATCGCCGCGTAGTCGTCACTGCCTCCCGACGCCTCGGCGCCGACGTCGTTGACCTTGAACCGGCGGTACTCGCGCTTGGCGGGCAGACCGTCCTCGAGCACGACCATCGACCCGACGTAGTCGGTGCCCTGGAGGTGGGCCATGTCGTAGCACTCGATCCTCAGCGGCGCCTCGGGGAGACCGAGGTGGTCCTGCAGCTCCGTGAGCGCCCTGCTGCGGGTGTTGTGATCACTCGCCCGACGAAGCCGATGGCGGGTGAACTCCTCCTTCGCGTTCCGGGTGACGGTCTCGAGCAGCACCCGCTTGTCCCCACGTTGCGGTACCCGGACCTCCACCCTGGCCCCGCGACTGAGTTCCAACCACTCCTCGTAGGTCGCGCGGTCGTCGGCTTCGTGGGGGACGAGCACGGTCTTCGGGACCCCGACGACCGGCTCCTCGCCGTACATCTGCTCGAGGATGCGGTCGATCATGCGACCGGGCGTCAGTTCCTCCACCTTGTCGAGGATGAACCCCTTGCGCCCGACGACGCGCCCCTTGCGCACGTAGAAGACCTGCACCGACGCCTCGAGGTCGTCGTCCGCGATCCCGATCACGTCGAGGTCCTCGTTCTTGTCGGCGACCATCTGCTGCTTGGCGATCGCCTTCCTGACCGCCTCGAGCCGATCCCTCAGCCGCGCGGCCTGCTCGAACTCGAGCCCCTCGGCCGCTACGCGCATGTCGTCGGTGAGCCGTTGCACGACCTCGTCGGTGTCGCCGTCGAGGAACTCGCACAGCTCGGTGACGAGCTGGCGGTACGACATCTCGTCGATCTCACCGACGCACGGCCCTGCGCACTTCTCGATGTGGAACAGCAGGCACGGCCGACCGAGACGCTCGTGTTCGGCGAACTTGTTGTCGCTGCATGTGCGGATCGGGAAGCTGCGCAGGAGCAGGTCGAGCGTGTCGCGGATCGCGTAGGCGTGCGCGTACGGCCCGAAGTAGCGGGTGCCCTTGCGCTTGCGGCCGCGCATGACCATCGCCCGCGGCCACTGGTCGGCGGCGGTGACGGCGAGGAACGGGTAGCTCTTGTCGTCGCGCAGCCGCACATTGAAGCGCGGGTTGTGCTCCTTGATGAGGCTGTACTCGAGCATGAGCGCCTCGACCTCGTTGCGGACGATCGTCCACTCGACCGACTCCGCGGTCTCCACCATCTGTGCGGTGCGCGGGTGCATGTTCCGCGGGTTCTGGAAGTAGTTCGACAGGCGCTGACGGAGGCTCGACGCCTTACCGACGTAGATCACGCGCCCGTGTCGATCCTTGAACTGGTACGACCCCGGCTCGTCGGGGATCGTGCCGGCCGGCGGGCGCTTGACCATCGGTTCTCACCCTAGGGCGACCGGCGGGCGGCATGACCTCCTCTGTGCCACTGTCGACCGGTACCGTTGTCTGCGATGTCGCAGTACTTCAGCGCCATGTTCCGACGCCGCCCGAACGACGGTTGGTTCCGCGTCGGCCAGTACGACGCGACCACGGTCGACATCATCTGTGCCGCCTCGATCGCCACGATGTTCGTCTACGCGGTCAGTCCGGACCTGTTCTTCCGACTCACGTTCATCCCGACCGAGGTCCGCGACTTCCAGATCTGGCGGCTGGTCACCTGGCCGATCGTGACGCCACCGGCGATCCTCGCGCTGATCAGCATCGCCTTCTTCTGGTCGTTCGGTCAGCAGGTCGAGGGGCTGATGGGGCGGAACTCGTTCCTGCTCTGGATCGGCGCCGTCACCCTCGCGCCGGCGGTCTTGCTCACGTTCTTGTCGATCGTCATTCCCGACACGGCGTTCCTGGTCGCCCGCCTACAGGACCTCGAGTTCGGGATCGGCACGGTGTTCCTCTGTGCGATCTGGCTGTACGCAGCCACCTACCCCCAGGTGAGGTTCTTCGACATCATCCCGATCTGGGCGTTCGCCGGCATCTTCACGCTGCTCAACCTGCTCTCGTACAGCGGATCGCGAGCACTCGGGAAGATCATCTTCCTGTTCACCGCGATTGCCGTCGCACTCTCGGTGGGCCGCTCGCTCGGTGCCGCGACCGGCTGGCCGATCCCGCACATCCCGCTCTCCGGGTCGGGCGGGGGCTCAGGAGGCAGCCGACGCAGCCGCGGTGGCGGGGGCGGTCGTCAGCCGAAGCAGAAGAAGCCACGGTCCAAGCCGAAGCGCGGCGATCTCGGTCAGCGCATCGTCGAGGGCCCGTGGCGCGGCGACGCGTCGATGCCCCAACCGCCCACGTCGCCGCCGCGTATGACCGCCACGCCGGCCGAGCAGGCCGAGCTCGACGGCCTACTCGACAAGATCGGCTCCGAGGGCATGGACTCGCTGTCCGCGTCGGACAAGGCACGACTCAACGAGTTGAGCAAGAAGCTTCGCAACCGCTGACCCCCGGCTCGGCGCACGCGGTGCGGCGGCCCGAGCATGCCCGGGCCGCCACGAGCGTCAGCGTCGTGATCGAGAAGGTGGCGACGCGCTACTTCAACCCGCCTCGGAACCACGGGCCGGTGATCGCGAAGGTCACGCCGGGCGACTGGATGTTGACGAAGAGCCAGTCGCCGAAGAACGTCGCACCGGCCCACTCGCGCGAGGTGAAGTTGCCGACCGGGTCATCCCAGAAGTTCGCCTTCGTCCCCGGGTACACCTTGTCGATCGTGTCGATGTCGCCGTCGCGCAGCTCGATGACGTTCTCGGCGAAGTGGAAGATGTTGCCCTGACGGCTGAGCCCGACCAGCCGCTTCGGGTCGGAGTCGCCGTCCTCACAGAAGATCAGACCACCCGACGGAGAGGTCGCGATGTTGTCCGGCCCATCGAGCACGCTGGCGTCGGTCGACTCGTACAGGAGCGTCAGGTCGGCGTTCTTGGGGTTCAGCACCCAGATCGAGCCGAGCCCTGCGTCCCCGCCGTCGGTCGACACGATGAACACGAGTCCCCGGTCGTACCACGCGCCCTCCAGCCGTGAGAACAGTGCCGCTCCCGGCGCCGAGTCGAGCGGACGGCCATCGATCCCCTCGGGGTCGGCGACGGGCACCCACTCGCCCTTCAAGGTCGTGCCCATCGGGTAGCTGACGCTCACGTCGAGCGCGTCCTCGCCGGCCGCCTTCCACGCCAGCAGGTCGCCGCCGTCACGGATTCCCGATGTGCCACCGGGGTTCATGTAGGCGTAGAGGCCGGCAGGTCGAGCGTCTTCGGTCTCGTACACGATCCCGGTGCGCGGGTCGACGGCGACGGCTTCGTGCGAGAACCGGCCGGCCGCTCGGATCGGTGCGCCGTTCGACGGCGAGTACGCCGGCACGTCGAAGATGTAGCCGTGGTTGAAGCCGTCGTCGCGCTCACCCCACGGGTGGAACGTCTCCTCGCACGACAGCCAGCTCCGCCAACTCGTCGCGCCGCCGGCGCAGTTGCGGATCGTGCCACCGAGCGTCGTGAAGTCGTCGACGAACCTTCCGCGGCGGGTGTCGAAGACGAGGTTGGTCGTGCCGCCGTACTCGATCGGGTTGTACATCCCGCCGTCGACGAGCGCCTGGGGGCCTTCGCCTTCCGAGTTCTCGTGGTTGCGGACGAGGACGACCTTGCCGTTCGGCCGGCGAGCGACGACGGCCATCCCGTCGTGATCGGTCGGAGTGGGACGTCCGTCGGACATGATCTGCCCGGTCCAGCCGAAGCTGGTGTAGGAGAATCCCGGCGGCAGCGCGAGAAGCTCGAGCCCCGTCGCCTGATCGGGGGTGGGCGCCAATGGGCCGTATCCACCGGTCGCATCACGGAGACGGCGGTCATTGGCGAATGCAGGCTGACCGGCGAGGGATGCGAACGCGACAGCGGCGGCACCGGCCGCACCGGCCTGGAAGAGACGGCGACGGCTGAGGAGCGAGGATGCTCCGTTGTCTGGTTCGGACGACGCGTCGGCGATCAGGTCGGCGGTCGGGAAGGCGGGACGTGTGGTGGGCATGGCGGTTCCTCCGTTTGGCGGATCGGATGGTCACGCCGAACGTACGAAAGCCAGTTGAACCGGGATCATCGGTCGCGTGGCGTGCCGACGAACTGTTCGCGACGGTCCGCTCGCGGGCTCCAGCGCGGGCGTGCTACGGGTGTCGGTGCGATGAGGTCGCGGCGGGTGCGGTCCGGGCGGCGGTGTACCACGCCAGGACGATGACGGCGGCGGCGAGGCCGGCCGCACCATTGGCGAGCAGGTGGAAGCCGAACGAATCCTTCACGAAGCCCGAGCCGAACGCAGCGATCGCGCCACACATGCTCATCGTGAGATCGGACGTGCCCTGCACCTCGACCTTCGAGTCGGCCGGCACCGACGACGTGAGCAGCGACGAGCCGCCGATGAGCCCGACGTTCCAGCCGAGGCCGAGCAGGAACAGCCCGACGAACATGAGGACGGGGACGTAGCCGGCCATGACGGTGCTCACGGTGCCGGCGCCGAGCACGACGGCGCCGACCCTGATCGCCCGGTTCGCACCGAGCCGATCGACGAATCGACCGACGACGGGAGCGAACGCGTACATCCCGACGATGTGGAGCGCAATCACGAACGCCGAGAGTTCGTCGTGGCCGTGATCCTTCATGTGCGGTGGCGTCATCGTCATCACGCCGACCATCGCCGCCTGCGACCCGGCCATCGCCGCGAGACCGAGCCGTGCGTTCGGCGACGCCCTGATGACACCGGCCGACGATCGGACCTGCTTGATCGGCCGGGTGCGTGGCGCGTCGGGGTCGATGCGACCGACGACGGCGAGCGGATCCGGGCGCAACCGGACGAGCACGACCGCAGCCGCGGCGGCGAAGAACACGGCGGCGAACAGGAACGGCCCGACGAGTTCGTCGAGGCCGACCGACCGGGCGACTGCTCGCTCGAAGGGCGACAGGATCGGCCCGAACGCAGCGCCGAGCGTACCGACCCACACGATCGCCGCGATCGCCGTCGCAGCGTCACGCTCGTCGGAGAGGTCGGCGGCGACGTAGCGCTGCTGCAGTGCGGCGGCCTGACCGGCGCCGAACAACACCATGCCGACGAGGAAGATCGGAAACCAACGGATCTCCCCGCCGGTCGCGGCGACCAGCGCTCCGACCGAGCCGGTCGCCAGCGCGACGGCGAGCCCACGTCGCCGACCGCGCC
This sequence comes from Actinomycetota bacterium, assembly GCA_038529675.1. Taxonomy (GTDB): domain Bacteria; phylum Actinomycetota; class Acidimicrobiia; order Acidimicrobiales; family Ilumatobacteraceae; genus Ilumatobacter_A. The sequence continues at coordinate 1,869 of JBCBDK010000173.1, read as the reverse complement.
GACGCATCATGGCCGCCAGCGGAATTGCGGTGAGCGCTGCACCGGTGGTGAACGCCGCGCTCCCGATCCCGGCCAGCCGATCGGAGCCGAGCAGGTCGCTGGCCAGCAGCGACACCACCGCGACGATGCCGGCGACGGCCGCTTGCGCAGGCACCTGCGACAGCCGCAGCGAGACGAGCGTCCGCCGCTGCAGTGCTGTGCGGTCGACGTCGACGGTCTGGTCGGGTGCCGGAACCGCCTGCGTCATCGGTGCCGGTCTAGCACTCGCTCCGGGTCAGGCGCCGTCCATGCCTTCCGGCATCGGGTAGTGGATGCCGGGGATGCCGCCCTCCAGCGCCTGGTACCAGTCGGGCCGGGGCTGGACCGGTTCATACGAGGTCGGGACCTTGGGCGTGGTGTCCTTGTTCCACTCGTGGTGGATCGGTGGGATCTGGAACGTGCCGTTGACCGCGTTGGTGCCGCCGTCCACGAGGAGGTCGACGCCGGTGATGTAGCTGGCGAGATCCGACGCGAGGAACATCACTGCGTTCGTGACCTCGTGTGCCTCACCCACGCGACGCATCGGCGTGCGGCTGGCGATCCACTTGTCCATCCCCATCGCCTCCAGCGCCGGGCGCGTCATCTCGGTGACGATGAAGCCGGGTGACACGGCGTTCACCCGCACACCGCGGTCTGCCCACTCCGACCCGAGCTGCAGCGTCATGTTCCGCAGCCCACCCTTGGCCGCGCTGTAGGCGATGATGTTGTTCTCGCTCCCGCCGCTGCCCATGATCGAGCAGATGTTGACGATGTTGCCGCCGCCGCGCTCGAGCATGTGACGACCGCACTCGCGGGCCATGTAGAAGGCACCGATCAGGTCGACGCCGACGATGCGGTTGAACGTCTCGGCGTCGAAGTGCTCGGGAGCGAGTGCGCGGAGATCAGCGATGCCGGCGTTGTTGACGAGGACGTCGACAACGCCGTGTGCCTCGATCCCGGCCGCCACGATGCGTACGACGTCCGCCTCGTCGGACACGTCGCCGGTCTCGACCGTGACGCTCGCACCCTTGGCTCGACACGCCTCGGCCACACCCTCCAACAAGTCGCCCGAACGGGCGGTGAGGACGAGGTTCGCGCCCGCCTCGGCGAACGAGTGCGCGAACTGCTCACCCAGGCCGTAACTCGCCCCGGTGATCAGGACCGTCTTGCCGTTGAAGTCGAAACTCATGGCCGGACGGTAGCGACCAGCTCGGCACTCGGACGAGGCGTATCAACTGGTGTCTGACACCAGTTGATACATCAGAGGAGGTCGCGGAGGAACTGGCCGGTGAAGCTGGCGTCGACGGTTGCGACGTGCTCGGGCGGACCTTCGGCGACGATCGTGCCACCGCCCGAACCACCGGTTGGGCCGAGGTCGATCAGCCAGTCGGCGGTCTTGATCACATCGAGGTTGTGCTCGATCACCAGCACCGTGTTGCCCTGGTCGACCAGCCGCTGGAGCACGGTCAGGAGCCGGCGGACGTCGTCCATGTGGAGGCCGGTGGTCGGCTCGTCGAGCAGGTAGATCGTGTGCCCGGTCGACCGTTTCGCCAGCTCGGTCGCGAGCTTCACCCGCTGTGCCTCGCCACCGGAGAGGGTGGGGGCGGACTGGCCAAGCCGAACGTAGCCGAGCCCGACGTCCATCAACGTCTCCATGTAGCGGGCGATGCCCGGCTGGTTGCCGAAGAACTCGACCGCGTCGGCCACCGGCATGTCGAGCACGTCGGCGATGTTCTTGCCCTTGAACTCGATGTCGAGCGTGTCGCGGTTGAACCGCGCGCCCTTACACACCTCGCACGGGACGTACACGTCGGGAAGGAAGTGCATCTCGATCTTGATCGTGCCGTCGCC
>JBCBDK010000172.1:0-7669 GCA_038529675.1 Actinomycetota bacterium | reverse complement strand
GACCGAGATCTCGCCGCCGTGGGCATGCACGATCGCCTGTGCGATCGAGAGGCCGAGACCCGATCCACCGGTGCTGCGGGCGCGGGACCGATCACCGCGGCTGAAGCGGTTGAACACCTTCGCTGCCTCCTCGGCGGTGAGGCCGGGGCCGGTGTCGGTCACGACGAGCTCCACGTGTGCACGCGTCCGGGTGGCGGCGACCTGGATCGCTGCGTCGTCGGGGGTGTGGCGGATCGCGTTGTCGACGAGGACGGCGAGCGCTTGGTGCAGTCGGAGTCGATCGACGTCGACGTCGATCTCGTCCGGCGTGTCGACGTCGATGTGTCGATCGGGATGTCCTGCGAGGGCCAGCGCGGCGACGTCTCGAACCATCTCGTCGACGCGAACGGTCGAGATGTCGAGCGGTTGCTCCTCGTCGAACTTGGCCAGGACGAGCAGATCCTCGACCAGGAGGTTCATCCGCTCCGCCTCGACCTGGAGGCGCCGAATCGCATCGTCGAGTTCGCCCGGCTGGCGGAACCCGCCGGCGGCGTAGAGGTCGAGGTATCCACGAATCGAGGTCAAGGGCGTCCGCAGCTCGTGCGACGCGTTCGAGACGAACTGGCGGAGTCGCTCCTCGCCGGCGTCGCGTTCGTCGAGCATCAGGTTGAAGGCGTGGCCCAGGCGACCCGCCTCGGTCGCGTCGTTCTTCACCGTGGCGCGTCGGTCTCGTTCACCCGACGAGATCGCCTCGGCGACATCGGTCATCGCACCGATCGGTCGGAGACCGAACCGGTTCAGCCATGAGGCGATCACGATCAGGGTCAACAGGATGAGGCCGGCAACGCCGACGAAGGTGAAGGTGAGTTGCCGGATGGTGTCGTCGACGTCGTCGACCGGCACAGCTACGACGGCCTCGAGCGACGCGTCGGTGCCGGTGAGGAAGAGCGCGCGGAACGCCGACACCCCGTCGACACCGTCCACCGTGATGATCGTGTCATCGGTCGGTCGGTCGTCGACGAACGACTGGACGTCGGGTCGGTCGACGAGGAGTTGGCCTTCGATCACCGGGCGCACGGTGTCATCGGGCGTGAGCACCGCGACATAGAGGTCGGAGATGCTCTCGTCGTCGACCGGCTGCGCCACACCCCGACCGGGCGCATCGCTCGCGGCAGCGCCGTCCGCAGGAGCGGCGCCGTCGGCTCGGGGGCCGGCACCGGGTGGCCGGGCCCGGGCCTCCTGCGGCAACGGTGTCGAGCGCAACCGATCGTCGATCTGGTCGTACAGCTGCTTCCGCTGGGCGTTCACCGTGAAGACGCCGGCTGCGATCACGACGACGAAGATCATCGCGAAGCCGAGCAGGACGCGCGTTCGCAGCTTCACCCGTCGTCTCGCAGGCAGAACCCGACGCCGCGAATCGTGTGGATCAGCTTCGGTTCGACCTGGTCGAGCTTGCGTCGCAGATAGCTGATGTACGTGTCGACGACGGACGAGTCGCCTCCGAAGTCGTACTCCCAGACGTGGTCGAGGATCTGCGCCCGGGTCAGCACCCGCCCGCTGTTGGCGAGGAGATAGTGGAGCAACTTGTACTCGGTCGGCGACAGATCGACAGCGGTGGATGCCCGACTGACGCGGTGGGCATCGACGTCGAGCTCGAGGTCGGCGCATCGAAGCACCGTCTGGCTCGTTGCCTGCCCTGCCTGCTGGAGACGGAGCTGCACCCGGGCCACGAGCTCGGCGACGGCGAACGGCTTGACCATGTAGTCGTCGCCGCCGACCGTCAGTCCGCGTACGCGGTCGTCGGTCGAGTCCCGTGCTGTGAGGAAGATCACGGGCGTCCGTGACCCCCCGTCCCGAAGGCGCTGGAGGACCTCGAAACCGTCGAGTTCGGGCATCATCACGTCGAGCACGATGAGGTCCGGCCGGTACTCGGACGCCAGCCCGAGACCGGCCCTGCCGTCCTCGGCCCCTGCGGTCTCGATCCCAGCGAGCTGCAGTGCCGACTCGACGAGGAAGCGGATGTTCTCCTCGTCGTCGACCACGAGGACCTTGGGGCGCCGGTCGCTCATCGCGCCGTGTCGACGTCGCCGATGATCGCCAGGGCGTCGACGGTGATCGTTGCCTCGGACGCGCGGTCGGGAACGCCGTCGATCAGCACCTCGGTCCAGTTCACGATCACCTCGTCGACCGTACCGCTGGAGAACAACCGGTCGAGTGTTGCGAGTGGGCGGGGAGTGATGGTCATGGGGAGCTCCGGTCGATTGCCGATCGCGTCGTTGCTGACCGCCATCCAAGCCATCTGCGCTGAGGATGTCGTGTGATTCAGGTGTGAGTTCTCTGTGAATCGGGTCCCGCAGGAGAATTCGCGGTCACACGACATCCGCAGCACGTTCACACGAAGCTCCCAGAGCCGATCCCTTCGATGGTCGCCATGTCACGTGCAGCACTCGTCACCGCCGATCTCCTCGCCGTCGCCGTCTTGGTCTTCGGTCTCTACTTCCCTCGCTACCGCCGACGCGACATGGTCGTCGCGATCCTCGGTCTCAACGTGGGGGTCATGGCGGTCGCCACGGCCCTGTCCACGGCGGAGGTGAGCGCCGGTCTCGGTCTCGGGCTCTTCGGCGTGCTGTCGATCATCCGGCTTCGTTCGTCCGAACTCCCCCAGGAGGACATCGCCTACTACTTCACCGCACTTGCGATCGGGCTGCTGGGAGGCATCAGCGTCTCACCGGCGTGGGTCACGCCGGCGCTGATGGGCGCGATTCTCCTCACGCTCTTCGTCGCGGACCATCCCCGCCTGTTCGCTCGCCATCGGAGTCAGACCATCACGCTCGACACGGCGTACCCGAACGAGTCAGCCGCCATCGCTCACCTCGAAACGCTGCTGGGCGCCGAGGTCACACGGTTGCGCGTCAAGAAGCTCGACCTCGTCCGCGACACCACCGTCGTCGACGTGTGCTTCAGGCTGCGAGGAGGCGCGTCGCAGCAGGACATCCCCGCGGGACATCCCGACTTCACCGGAACCGTGCAGGGGCGATGAGCGCCCGCACTCGCGGCGATGTCATCGACGGTGGCGGAGCCGAACCCGACATCCACGAGCGCGTCGCTCAGGCTGCGGCGGCCTGCACCGAAGGTGCGTCGCCGCTTCCAGAGACCGACTACAAGGTCGCACCGATCGAGGCGACCGTCGCGGAGACGCTGCAACGACGACGTGATGCACGACGGGTGCCGCAGTTCTTGATCCGGCGCCGTGCCTGGTACGTGCTCGACCATGCGTTGCAACTCGAGGATCGGGACGATGACCCGTCGGATGTTCACCGAGCGGTCTGACGGCACGCTCATCCTTCGTGCGGGCTGTTGACCACCGACGTTCGACGACGATCCCGGTCCCGCTGATCGGTTCGGCGATCAGCCGCCGTCGCCCGAACAGGTCTGTCCCGAGGCCGCGATGGCTCGCTCGGGCTCGGAGTTGCTGCTCGCCGGTCGCGGGGGCTGAGCGTGCTCGCCGGGCGGAGCCGTGCGCCGAGCCGGTCGGCGGCGATCGCGAGCACGACGAACACGATGATCGCGCCGCTCACCGCCTGGAAGTCGCGGGCGGCCAGATGCTCGCGGAGCAGTTGGCCGAGGCCGCCGGCGCCGACGACGCCGATCACGATCGTCTCGCGCACGATCACCTCACCTCGATACAGCGACAGCGAGACCAGCCTCGGGAGCGCCTGTGGGATCACTCCGTACGCCCAGCGGCTTGCACTGGTGGCACCGGTGAGTCCCACGTTGCGTTCGACGTCGTCGGGCTGTGTCTCGATCGCCTCGGCGAACAGCCGACCGAGTACGCCGGCGTTGTAGATGCCGAGTGCCGCCGCGCCGGGCCAGAGTCCGGGGAACAGGATCAGGACGAACAGGAAGGCCCAGATCGGCGCCGGCACGGCCCGGCCGAGCAGGAGTGCGAGCTTCGCGATCGTCCGCCGCGCCGCCGCGAACCAGCGGGAGCCCGAACGCATCATCGGCGGTGTGCGCCGGGCCGCCATCGCACCGACGAGGCCGAGCACGACCGCGATCGCCAGCGCCAGGAAAGCGAGCGCGATCGTGTCGAGCGTCGCGTCCGCCAGTTCGCGCCAGCCACCCGGTCCGAGTCGGGGAGGAACGAGTTCCCGACCGAAGTCGACGATCTGGCGTCGCGTCCGTTCCGACCACAGGAGCGAGGTCGAGACGCCCGCTTGCCACGCCGACCACGTCACCGCCACCGCTCCGAGCGCGAGCGTCCACCGGAGTGGGAACGGGCGACGCGATCGTCGGACGGCCGACGAGAGTGCATCCGCGGCGCCGCTGAGGAGGACGAGCGCGAGGATCAGCGTCCAGATCTCGCGATAGCGGAGCGACTCGAAGCTGAGGTCGACCTGGAAGCCGAGGCCACCGACGCCGACGATGCCCAATACTGCGGCGGATCGGATGGCGCACTCGAGTCGGTAGAAGCCGTAGGCGGTGAACTCTGCACGGACCAGCGGACCGATGCCGTAAACCGCTGCTCGCGATCGGCTCGCTCCCATCGACCGGAGCGCATCGAACGTCGCCCGGTCGGCGTCGTCGATCGCGTCGGCGAACACCTTCGCAGACACGGCGCCGAACGGGATCCCGATCGCCAGCACCGCGACGAGCGGATCGAAGCCGAACACCTGCACGAGCAGCAGCGCCACGAGGATCTCGTGCGTCGCCCTCGGAACGGCGCCCACGCTCGCGATGATGTGCTGCAGCGTGCTCGATCCGACCGTTCGTCCGCTCGAGAGCACTGCGCCGGCCAGGCCGAGCAGCAGCGCCACGACCGTACCGAGCACGGCGACGGCGAGCGTCTGCAACGTCGCGTCCCACGTCAGCCGGACGAAGTCCGACGACAGGTCCGGTCGGGTCGCGCTCGTCCAGAAGCGAGCGAATGCCGACCAGCCGTCTGCGTTCACGATCGTCGACCAGTCGGCCCGAGCGGTCGCCCACCCCAGCAGGATCACGATCGCGCCTGCGACGCGCACGCGTCTGGCCAGCTGGGGCATCAGTCCGGGACGACTCGATACAACTCGTCGAGGTCCGGATCGGACACGTCGCCCGCCGGCCGATCGAACAGTACCCGCCCGTCACGCAGCCCGATGATGCGGTCGACGTGGCGCCGAGCGAGATCCGGATCGTGAAGGCTGATGACCAGAGCGGGGCGCGTCTCGGCACCGCAGAGCGACGCGAGGACGTCGTCGCTGAGTCTCGGGTCCACGGCCGAGACCGGCTCGTCGGCCAGCAGGAGTCGTCGCGGCTCGACGAGCGCTCGCGCCACGGCGACGCGCTGTTGCTGGCCGCCCGACAGTTCCGCTGTCGTCCGGTCGGACATGCCGGCGAGCCCCACGCTCGCCAGTGTTCGTTCGACGTCGTCCATGCGACGGGGCCGGACCAGCGACGTGATCGCCCGCCACGTCGACCACGATCCGAGCCGACCACCGTTCACGTTGTGGACGACGCGCATCGCCCCGGGCACGCCCTGGGCTTGACGGACCACGCCGACAGCCGCGCGATGCCGGCGCATGGCCCGACCCCGAAGTGCATCGAGCGGCGCGCCGAGCACCTCGACCGCCCCCGACGTCGGTGGCGTCAGCCCGGCGACCACGTCGAGCAGCGTCGACTTGCCCGCCCCACTCTCGCCGAGCAGCGCGACGCGCTCGCTGGTGGCGACCGTGAGATCGACGTCCACCAGCGCGTCGATCAGCGGTCGATCGCCGCCGATCGAGAACCGGACCGAGACCGATCGCAGCCGGATCGCTTCGCCGACCGCCGCGCTCTCAGTGCCGGGCTCGATCTCAGGGTTCGTCGCAGTGCGAGCTGCTGCGTCAGCGGATGAGTCCGACATCACGACCGACGGACTCGATCGCCGCGTAGTTGTCGTTGTCCGTCTCGATGAAGGCGCCGGCACCGAACAGGTCGAGGATCTCGGCGTCGGCCGCGTCGTCGGCGTCGAGCGAACGGAGTGCGTCGACGAAGTCGTCGGTGAACCCGTCGCCGAACCGCTCGTCGAGGTCGGGCTGCGCGACCCAGTGGTAGTCGAAGTATGGAGGTGTCCGGAAGATCTCGACGACCTCCTCAGGGTCGACCGACCCTTCGGCCACGCGGTCGTCCCAGACCTGGGAGTTCAACGCCCCGACATCGAACGCGCCGGCCGCGACGACCTCGATCGTGGCGTCGTGCGAGCCCGAGAAGCCGGGCTCGCCGCGGAAGTCGTCGAGGGACACATCCGCCTGATCGAGGAACGATTGCGGCATGAGCCGGCCCGAGGTGGACGACTCCGAACCGAACGTGAACGATCGGCCGGCGAGTTCGGCGAGACCTGCGACGTCGTCGATCGGGCCGATGCCCGAGTCGGGTGCGGCGATGAAGACCGACGTGAACGCCTCGTCGATGTCGCGCTGCGCGATCGCCTCGGCGCCGGGCACCTCGAGTCGTGCCTGCACGCCGGTGAGCCCACCGAACCAAACGGTGTCGAGATCGCCGATCGAGAATCCGGTCACCGCGCTCTCGTACTCGGTCACGGGTACGTACTCGACCTCGATGCCGGGCGCGATGTCGCGAAGTTCGGCTTCGAGGTGATCGGACAGCAATCCGTAAGTGCGCTGGAGGCGTTCGGGATCCTGGTCGGGGATCGCCCCGATCCGGAGCGTGACCGGGTCGGCAGCATCGGCCGAGTCGGCGGAATCGCCCGACGAGTCACTGCCGGCGCACGACGCAGCGGTGACAGCGAGGATGGTCAGTGGGATGAGTGCACGCCAACTGGCGGGCCGGTGGAGGGCGTTCATGGCTGACGCCCCCGAATCTGGAGGTTGTTCATGGGCCGCATCATGTCGGCGCCACCGAAGGCCGTCCAACGCGGGACCGTGAACCATTGGTGAACGCCCGGCGACACTCCGAGTGCGAGGGGCACCACGTGGACCGCGCGAGGCTGTGACCGCGATGAGCCTGCTCCACTACGTCAGCCACCCGAACGTGGTCATCGATCCCGACGTACCCGTGCCGTCATGGGGTCTCAGCGACGAGGGACGCCGACGGGCACGCGCGATGCTCGATCAGCCGTGGTTGGCATCGGTTCGGCGAATCGTGAGCAGCGCGGAGGCGAAGGCGGAGGAGACGGCTGACATCGTCGGTGAGCGTCTCGGGATCGAGGCGGAGGTGCGCCCGTCGACCGGCGAGATCGACCGGAGCGCGACCGGCTACGTGTCACACGAACGGCATGAGGAGCTCGCCGACCGAGTCTTCGCCGAGCCGGAACGTTCCGCCGACGGCTGGGAGACAGCGATCGCCGCGCAGGAGCGGGTCGTCTCTGCGCTCGTCGACTTGCTCGACGATGACGGTGCTCGCGGTGGGGACGTGCTCGTCGTCGGACACGGTGGGGTCGGGACACTGCTGCTGTGCCACCTCGCAATGGTCCCGATCGACCGGCGCCACGACCAGCCCGGCCAGGGGCATCACTGGGCGTTCGACCGTGCCGCAGGTCGCCTCGTCCATGCGTGGGAACCGATCGACCGACGCTGAATCTCCCGCCGGAGTCCGGTCAGGTCCTCATGCCCGGTCGGGTCCGGCGTTGCGGATGTCGTCGACGCTGCGGAGCGCCTCGCGCAGCTCGGCGAGCCACTCGTCGGTGTTCCGGCCGACGAGACGGACGCACCAG
>JBCBDK010000171.1:0-7690 GCA_038529675.1 Actinomycetota bacterium | reverse complement strand
AGCATCTCGACCGCGTCGGTCCGGATCTGTTCCACGGGCGCGTCCTCGTAGCGCCGGTAGAAGTGGCGCAGGAAGTCGGTGCGATCCTGGCGGTCGAGCTTGAGCAGACCCGGCGCTTCGGTGAGCGTCTTGAGGACGTAGCGCGCACGCTCGGCGGGATCGAGGCGCCGGGTCGCGAGCCACGAGAAGCTCTCGACGACGTTCGATGCGATGAGCGTGTTCTCGAGGTCGAACGCAGCGACCTGGCGCTTGGGGTCGAGCACCTGTCGACGCATCCGGACCATGCGGTCGGTCGACTTGGACGGACCGGGTGTGGTCTTGACGCGCGCATGCTGGATGATCGACGGCAGGTGGACGTCGTTCACGTAGCGAATCCAGTCGACGGACCGCGGATCGAAGTTGAACTCGTTCTGGTCCGCCGGGTCGAGGCGGTCCCACAGCGAGACGAGGTTGTCGACCTGGTAGATCGCCTCGCACTCCGTGTACAGCCCGTACAACTCGACGTACTCGAGCGCGGTCTCGACCTCGATCCGCTTCTCCTCCAGCGTGGCGGACAACTCTGCCTGCTTGCCGCGGAGCGGAAGCGTCTGCAGGATCTTGTCGGCCGTGGTGAGCGCGGTCTTGGCTCGGCTCAGCTGGGTCTGGACGCGCCCGCGGCCTGGGAAGCGCCACTCCGGCACGACGATCGGTTGGCCGCGCTTGTCGTACACGGGGTGTCGCGTGAACCAGGCGGAGACGTTGTCGACCAGCGTTCGGTACTTGAGTGGGTTGATACCACCGGACGCGACCTGCGTGATCGCCGGTGCCTCGTCCGGACCGGCGCCGGCGACACCGATGATGGCGGCGACGACGAGATCGACGGGGATCACGTCGACGGTTCCCTCGGGGACTCCGGGGAACTCGCGCAGCAACCCTCGGGCATAGGAGATGATCACCGGTTCCGCCATCCGGAATCCGCGGATCCAACCCGGCTTGGGTTCGGCCCAGGCGGACTCGATGATCGACGGCCGCACGATCGACAACGAGACGGCGCCGCCATGCTCGTTGACCGTGTCGGTGACGGCCTGCTCACCGAGCGCCTTGGTGAACGCGTAGGCGTCGGGCCAACCCACGCTCGCGGCACGTGCTCGGCCAGCGTCGACGAGTTGGTCCTTCACCCAGCGGGTGCGGAGCTGTTCGGTCTTGGCAGCGAGCGCGGGTGCGCCGGCAGCGCCGAGCTCGGCGCGTGCGTTCTTGCGAAAGCGTTGGAGCTGTTCGGTCTCGCGGGACCTCGCATCGACGTCGGAGCGGAGCCGACGAGTGGCGGCGACCTCGGTCCGCCAGTCGATGCCGACGTCGAACGGGCCCTCGCTGACGAGTATCTCGGGTGCCTTTCCCCGACGGTTGCCGGCGACGTAGCACGTCGACACCGCCACGAGATGCGGGGTGACACCGAGTTCGTGGCACAGCTCGGCGATGCGGACGGGCCCGAGCAGGTTGATCTCCACCGCTGAATCGAGCGGACTGTCGAACGACACCGCTGCCGCCGAGTGGATGATGACGTCGGCGGTGCGCCAGATCGCCCGGTCCTCGTCGTTCAGCCCGAGGCCATCGCGGGTGACGTCGCCTGCGACGGTGGTGACCCGGCCCGCCACCGCCGTGTCGAAGTCGTCGCCGTGCTGCGCCCGAAGCCGATCGAAGGCGTCGTTCTTCAGGATCTCCTTCTGCGTCCGACGAGCGGCGGGTGTCCGCTTGCCGTCACGGACGAGCAGGATCAGCTCGCAGTCGGGGACGCTGCGCAGGAGACGCTCGGCGAGCGCGGTGCCGACGAAGCCGGTGCACCCGGTGACGGCGATCCGTTTGCCGGCGAGGCGGTCGGCGATCCGACCCTCGAGGGGGAGTGCGGCCGCGCTCGTTGCTTCGCTCCCGTCGGTCACGGTTGACCGTTCTACCACGTTCGTCTACCAATTGGTAGAGAGCCATGAGTCGAGCCGCCCCCACCCGTGACCGCATCCTGGACGTCGCCGTCGACCTGTTCGGCGGGCGCGGGGTCGATGCGGTGTCGCTCGACGAGATCGCCCGCGAGGTCGGCGTGCGCAAGCAGACGGTCCTCTACTGGTTCGAGTCGAAGGACGTCCTCGTCGACGCAGTGCTCGATGCGGTCGCCGCCGAGCTGTTCGTCGTGATCGATGCGGCGGTTCGGTCGGCACCGGACGATCCGCTCGAACGGATCGACGCCGTCGTCCGTGCGGTGTTCCGCCCGGCGGTTCGGCGGCCGGCGCTCCTGGGGCTGGTGCGTGAGGTCAGCCGGTTGGAGTCAGGGCACGCTGGCCGCCTGCGCGATCGGATCGAGCCGCTCGTCGCCCGGGCGGTCACCTACCTCGGCGACGAGATGGACGCCGGCCGCCTTCGACGTGGCGACCCCGGGCTGATCGCTGCGCTCGGCTATGCGACCGTCACCGGCATCGCCACGGAGCCCGAGGCGTTGCGGGCCGTCGGGTGGCGCGCCGACGCCGTCGGCCTTCGTCGTCTCCGCGACGAGCTCCGCGCATACCTTCACGCCGCGTTGGCGCCGACCTGACGTCGAACGACACGCTGTATCAACTGGTGTCAGACACCAGTTGATACGTGTCGACAGCGGCGTGGCACGTCGCGGTCGAGCGAACGGAGCGCGATCGAGCTGGGCGTGTCCTCGGGGGAGAGCAGCCAGGCTCGGATCGACCCGAGTCGCAGGCGGCGTCGGGCGGGTCGCTCCCAGCGGGTCGCGGTCGCCGGCGTGCGAGCGGTGGTGTTCTCGTGCGCCGCAACGAGGCGGGCGATGGCAGGGAGGGGAAGTCGTCGTGTTGTCATGAGGTCATCTTGCGCCCCCGCCACCCATGACGCCAGCGACATCATCTTGTATAAAACATGTCGAGCTGTCATGATGGGTGGATGATCACCCTCGACGTCGAGTCCCTTCGGACGTTCCTCGCCGTGCTCGACGCAGGTGGGATGACGAGCGCCGCCCGCCGCCTCGGTGTGTCGCAGTCGGCGGTGAGCTGGAAGATGAAGCGACTCGAGTCTCGCGTCGGTCGGTCGCTGCTCATCCGTGACGGCCACGAGTTCCGCCCGACGCGCGACGGCCGCGCCCTGCTCGACGACGCCAGGTCGATCGTCGAGCTCCACGATCGGGCCGCAGCCCGACTCGCCACGTCCGATCTGGTCGGCACCGTGCGCGTCGGATCGAACGAGGAGGTCGATCCCGCGCAGATGGCCGACCTGCTCGGTCGATTCCGGCGGGCCCATCCCGGCGCGACGATCGAGTTCCTCGTCGACCACACCGAGCTGCTCGAGTCGGCCATCGACACCGGCGAGATCGATGTCGCGTTGATCCAGGTCCTCGACGAACAACTCAGGCCTGACGACGCGCTCGTGTGGTCCGATCGGCTGCGTTGGCTGACCAGCGCCGAGTGCGAGCACGGTGACGAGCCGGTCCCGCTCGTCACCTTCGGCGAGCACTGCTTCTACCGCGCAGTGAGCGAGCCGCTGCTCGCAGCGGCATCGATCGAACATCGGGTCGCGTTCTCGGCGTCATCGATCGGCGGCGTGCGGTCCGCGATCCGATCGGGACTCGGGGTCGGCGTACTCGGCGAGCGCTACCTGGGTGACGACCTGGTGTCGTGGCGTCCGGGTGACGAGCTCCCGTCGCTCCCGCACGTCCATCAGGTCGTGCGAACGGTGCCCGGGGAGACCGAGGCCATGGCCCAGATGCTCGTCGATGCCATCGGCGCCGAGCTCTTGGGTGAGGCCGCCTGAGTCGGCGAGATCGCGGCCGCCGTGCGAGCCGTGTCGATCGCCTTCAGTGCTTGGTGTTGCGGCGCCGGCGGGCGTGGCGGTCGAGGGCGAGGTCGACCAACCGGTCGATGATCGCGGGATAGCTCACACCGTCGGCGAGCCACATCTTCGGGAACATCGAGATCGGCGTGAAGCCCGGCATCGTGTTGATCTCGTTGAGGAGGAACCCGCGACCGCCGCTGCCCGGGTCCTCCCAGAAGAAGTCGACGCGAGCGAGGCCTTCGCAACGCATCGCCCGGTACGCCTGAACGGCGAGTTCCTTGCCGTGGGCGAGCGCGTCGGCTCCGATCGGCGCAGGGATCAGCGCGTACGAGCCGTCGTCGACGTACTTGTCCTCGTAGCTGTAGAACTCGGCTGCCGGCACGATCTCGCCCGGCGTCGCCGCCTCGGGCGCGGTGTTGCCGAGCACCGCGACCTCGATCTCCTTGCCGATCACCGCCTCCTCCACCACGACCACCTCGTCGTAGCTGAGCGCGAGTGCGATCGCATCGGCGAGCTCGTCGACCGTCGACGCCTTGGACACGCCGACCGAGGAGCCCATGTTCGCCGGCTTGACGAACGTCGGAAGCCCGAGGTCGTCGGCCAGGTCGGCTGCGAGCCCCGGTGTCATCTCGTGCTCGGCGAACGCTCGGTACCGCGCCTGCGGGATGCCGGCAGCGGTGGTGACCTGCTTCGCCATCGCCTTGTCCATCGCCACCGCGGAGGCGAGCACACCGGCGCCGACGTAGGGAACGTTGGCGAGCTCGAGCAGGCCTTGCACCGTGCCGTCCTCGCCCATCGGGCCGTGCAGGAGTGGCATGACGACGGTGCGAGCGGTCGACGACGTGGCCGCTGCGAGCAGCGGTGTCGGCGACACCGGTGAACCACCTGGCTCGAGGCGGCCGGGCAGCTGATCAGGACCGGCGGCAAGTGCGTCGGCGGCTGCGTCCGCCAGCGCCCATCGGCCGTCGGTGGAGATGCCGATCGGCGTGACCCGATACGTGGCGGGGTCCGCAGCGGCGAGCACGTGGGCGGCAGTCGTGCACGACACGTCGTGCTCGGCGGACTCGCCGCCGAACAGCACGACCAGATGGATCCGATCGTCGTCGGGAGCGCCGGCCAACCGCTCGGGAAGCGCTCCGGACTCCGGGGCTCCTGGATCAGGGACTCCGGCGTCGGCCATGTACGCCACGGTACCGTCGGGCCCGATGAGGTTTCTGGCATCCCAGGCCGCGGCCGGGATCGGCGCTCGACTGCTCGGCCCCGACGTCGAGATCACGGGTGTCTCGTTCGACACCCGATCGATCGAGCCGGGTCAGCTCTTCGTGCCGATCGTGGCAGAGCGAAACGGTCACGAGTTCATCGGCGCTGCGTACGACGCCGGTGCGTCGTGTCACCTGACGAGCGAGCCCGATCCGTTTCGGCGCAACCACACCGCGATCGAGGTCGCCGACACCGCCGATGCGCTGATGCGACTCGCGGGGTGGGCGCGCCAACGATCGGGCGCGCAGGTCGTCGGGGTGACCGGCAGTGTGGGCAAGACGTCGACCAAGGATCTCATCCGCGCCGCGTGCTCGGCCGGCGTCCTCACCGCGGCCAACGAACGCAGCTTCAACAATGAACAAGGGCTGCCCGTCACCATCCTCAACGCACCCGACGACAGCGAGCTGCTGGTGCTGGAGATGGGGATGCGCGGTTTCGGCCAGATCAGTCGGCTCTGCGAGATCGCACGTCCGACCATCGGCGTGGTCACGGCGGTGGGCCACTCGCACACCGAGCTGGTCGGTGGTCTCGACGGAGTGGCCAGGGCGAAACGCGAGCTCGTCGAGGCGTTGCCGCGTGACGGGACCGCCGTGCTCAACGCCGACGACGAACACGTCGCCGCGATGGCCGCGTACACCGGGGCGTCCATCGTCAGCTACGGCCGAGGCGGTGACGTGCGCCTCAACGGACTCGAGCTCGACGAGCTGGCCCGCGCCCGGTTCCGCGTCGACTCGCCGTGGGGAAGCGTCGACGTCCAGCTTCGAGTCCCCGGTGAGCACATGGCGATGAACGCTGCGGCGGCGCTGGCGGTGGCCGGTTCGGTCGGGATCGACCTCGGTGCGGCCGCTGCGGCACTGGCCGACGCTTCGATCTCGGGGATGCGGATGGAGCGTGTCGAACTCGCTTCCGGCGCCGTGGTGATCAACGACGCGTACAACGCGAACCCGACGTCGATGGTGGCCGCGCTCGACGCGCTGGCCGCCATGTCGGCGCAGCGGCGCTTCGCCGTGCTCGGTCTGATGGGTGAACTCGACGACGTGGACGGCGGTCATGCCGCGGTCGCCCGCCACGCCCGGTCGCTGAACGTCGAGCTGATCGCCGCCGGCACCGACCGGTACGGCATCGACCCCGCCGCCGACCCCGTCGACGCCCTTGGCCCCCTCCGCCCCGGCGACGTCGTCCTGGTCAAGGCCAGCCGAGCTGCCGGCCTCGAGTCGATCGTCGCCGCCCTGACCGCCCACTGACGATCTCGGGTCGGGCTCAGATCTGGCGGCTCGCGTTGATCGGCGGGACGGCTTCCTCACCGCCGTCCGCTTCGGGAAGGAACCAGTCCGCGGGACGCTTGCGCAGGTCGAGCCACCACGCCAGGAACAGGGCCCAGGCCGCCCCGACGAGGAGGACCGGCCGGGCGCCCACCGCTTCGATGACCGGGCCGCCGATCAGGTTGCCGATCGGCACGGTGCCGCCGAACACCATGAACCACAACGGCATGACCGAGGCGCGCTCGGCATCTTTCATGTTGAGCTGGAGCGACGTGGTGATCGCCGTGGCGGTCATGAAGTAGAAGAAGCCGAGCACGAAGCCGACGAAGTACGGCGACGTCGCGTCACGCAGCTGTGAGAACACCGCCAAGGCCACGGCGAAGCCGGTGAACCCGCGGACGATGAGCACCCGTCGATGGAAGCGGGAGAGGAACGTGCCGACCGAGATCGCACCGAAGAAGGCGCCGAACCCCCAGGTCGCGTACAACCAGCGATAGGCGGGCGAGTCGGCGTCGATGTCGAAGTTCAACTCAGCAACCGACGGGAACAGTCCGATGTGGACCAGGCTGATCAACGAGAACGAGCACATGCCGAGCAGCAGGCGGCCGAGGACGGGCCGACCGCGCGAGATCGCGACGCCGACCCAGAGGCGAGCGAACCCCGTCACCTTCGACTGCAACTTGACGTCGGGCATCGTCACGACCAGCAACGCACCGATGAAGAACAAGTACGTGCCTGCGTTGACGACGAAGATCTGTGCCATCGACAGCCCGACGACACCGAGCAGCGCTGCGGTGACCGGACCCATCACCCGGCTCCCGTTGATCATCGCGGAGTTGAGCGAGATCGCTCCCGGCAGGTCCTGGCGGTGCACGAGCAGCGGCATCGACGACTGGAAGGCCGGAGCGTTCAGCGCGTTGGCGACGCCGATGCCGAGCTGCGCGAGGAGAATCGTCGCGACCTCGGCATCGGCCGCGACGAGCCAGGCAGTCGCAAGCGTCAGGACGGCCGAGATCGCCTGCATCGAGATCATCAGCTTCTGCTTGGAGACCTTGTCGGCGAGCACGCCGGCCGGGATCGACAGGATCAGCAGCGGCCCGAGCTGGGCGAAGATCGAGAGACCCACGAGTGCCGGCCGACCGGTTCGATCCTGGATGTACGCGGGCAGCAGTACGTTCTGCATCCACGTGCCGACCTGCGACAGCGCGAGGCCGATGAACACGATGCGGAACGCCCGGTAGGACAGCGCAGCACGCGCCGTACCGGGCTCATGGCCGTGCTCGGGGGGGTCGGCGACATGGGTCGCGGCGTCGCCTGGTCGGTCGGTGGTGCTCATCCGCGAATCGCACACCGCCCCTACGGACCCGCTGTTC
>JBCBDK010000170.1:0-7692 GCA_038529675.1 Actinomycetota bacterium | reverse complement strand
GAACAACAGGTGGCTCGACATCCGGTTCAGCTCGGAGAGCAGCATGCGGATCCAGGTCGCCCGCTCGGGGATGTCGTCGGTGATCCCGAGCAGCTGCTCGGTGGCCATCGAGAAGGCGAGCTCGTTGTTGAACGGACTCAGGTAGTCCATGCGGGTGACGTTGGTGCCGCCCTGCATGAACGTGAGACCTTCGGCGGTCTTCTCCATCCCGGTGTGGAGGTAGCCGATGATCGGCTTGCACCGCAGCACCTGTTCGCCCTGGAGTTCGAGCATGAGACGCAGCACGCCGTGGGTCGACGGGTGCTGCGGACCCATGTTGATGATCATCGTCTGATCTTCGTCGGGGTCCTCGGGGAGATCGCCGAGCTGTGCCGCCTCGGCCTCGCTCATCCGCAGGACGGACCCGACCTCGCGCAGCAGTTCCCTCGCCGTGGTCTCACTGCGCGGTTTGAGGAGCTGGGTGCCCTCGTAGGTGTTCGGGATGAAGACCGCGAACTTGTCGGTCTGGTCGCGTTCATCGTCGGTCAGTGGGTCGTGCGCCAGCTTCGACTCGTCGATCAACGGGGTGTCCGGATCGTCGAGCATGGGTTCTTCGGTCGTGCTCATGCGTTCACCATCCAGCGCGGAACAGGTGCGCGCTCACCGCTGCTGATCATGCGTTCACTTCCTTGAACTGGACGGGAATCCGCCCGACGGCGTAGTCCTTGCGGAGCGGGTGACCGACCCAGTCCTCGGGCATCAGGATGCGGGTGAGGTCGGGGTGGCCGTCGAACTCGATGCCGAACATGTCGAACACCTCGCGTTCGTGCGCTTCGGTACCGGGGTGGAGGTCGAACAGCGAGGCGACGCTCGGCGCCGACTCCGGCACCTGCACCCGCAGGCGGGTCCGGCGACGGTTCCCGATGTCGAGCAAGTTGACGACCACTTCGAACCGTTCAGCCGCAACCCCGGACGGGAGCGGACGGTCCATGTACTCGAGGTAGTCGACCGCGGTCAGGTCGACGGCGATCGTGTAGCCCTCGTCGGCGAGCGCTTTGGCGACGTCGAGGTACTGCTCGGCGGTCGGATGGATCACCTCTTGGCCGTTCGCGTCGCTGACTGGACATCCGTGAATCATCGGTGTCGCGTCGGTCTGGCCGGGCGGGTCCGACGCTGCGGGAGACTCGGGATCGCTCATGGCTTGGCTCCGAGCAGCACGGGGGTCGAGCCGGTCTCGATCTGTTCGACGTGGATCTCGGCGCCCGCGCCGGTCTCGGCACGGCGGCGCATGATCTCGTCGTTCTCGATGAGGCCGTGCAGCGTCTCGATCGCGTGGATGAGCGTCTCAGGCGTCGGCGGGCAGCCGGGTGCGTACACGTCCACCGGCACGACCTGGTCGACGCCCTGGACGATGGCGTAGTTGTTGAACATGCCGCCGGAGCTGGCGCACACACCCATCGAGATGACCCACTTGGGCTCCATCATCTGGTCGTAGACCTGACGGAGCACCGGCGCCATCTTCTGGCTCACGCGGCCGGCGACGATCATGATGTCGGCCTGACGTGGGCTGGCGCGGAACACCTCCATGCCGAAGCGCGAGATGTCGTAGTGCGCTGCGCCCGTGGCCATCATCTCGATGGCACAGCACGCGAGCCCGAACGACGCCGGCCACGACGACCGCGCTCGGGACCAGTTGACGAGATCTTCGAGCTTGCCGGTGATGACGTTGTGCGTCAGTCCACCGAGCCCGTCGTCCAACACGTCGTTGACGATGCCCATCCGGGACGCTCCTTATGCCGCTGGTTCGGTGGCGGCGGGTTCGAGGGCGGCAGGATCATCGAACCTGCCTTCGGTGCCGACGCGGCGCACGGTGGAGGACAGCGTGCGCTCCGGGCTCACCATGCGAGCCTCGTCGAGCAGATTGCGGTAGCGCTGGATCGGACCCCAGTCGAGCCCGCCACGAGCGACCTCATAGACGAAGGTGAGGAAGAACACGACCGAGAACAGCAGGATCGCCCAGAAGCCGTAGTACCCGACGCTGTCGCGCGCGACCGCGTATGGATAGACGAAGATGATCTCGATGTCGAACATGATGAACAGCATCGCCACGATGTAGAAGCTGACCGGGAACCGCTCGGGCGGCTCACGAGTCGGCACGATGCCGCACTCGTACGGTGCCTCCTTGGCCGCCGACGGCCGCTTCGGCGCGAGCAGCTTCGACGCGAAGAAGCTCAGCACGCCGAAGATGATGCCGAGGAAGCCGAGGACGACGATCGGGAGGTACTGACTCATGATCGTGCTCGACCGTACCGCCGTGATCAGGCGGTGGCCACCGCCGTGGAGTCGGACAGGTTCTCGCGCAGGATGCGCTCGCGGCGGTGCAGCAGATAGCACAGCGCGAGGAAGATGGCGCCGCCGCCGATGGTGAGGACCACGGCGGGCTGGCGGCGGGCACCGAGGTCGCGCACCATGTAGACGTACTGCGCCTGACGGCTGTCGTCGATCTGTGGGGTCACCGGTGCACGACCCGGCTCCTCGCGGGTCTGCACGAACGGACGGCCCTCGACGACGACGTAGTGGGGCTCGTGCCAGAACGCGACGAAGTCGAGCGTGTCGTCATCGAAGCCGGGGATCGCGCCGGCTTTGATCCGCGGGTAGCGGTCACCACCGATGTCGTAGATGTTCGTGATGCCGTACTGCCCCGCCGCGAACGCTTCTTCCTCCTCGAAGAAGAGCGATGCCGACGCCTGCGCCTGACCGAAGGCGGGCGACGCCGGATCGAGCACGATGTAGCCCTCGTCGACGAACTGCTCGGTGACCAGCTCGGCCTCTTCGTCGAAGGTCGCGTCGTCGGGAATCTGCGGCAGCGACGCCAGGGCACCACCCGAGCGCAACGCCTCGGTGTCCTGCAGCACGGTGGCACCGGCGACCGGCTGCCACGACGGGTCGGGGCCACGAAGCCCGATGCCGTAGATCCACCAGACCAGCCCCATCAGCATCATCCAGCCGGCGAGCCCGGCGAGCGACACGAGGAACGCAAGTCGCGATCCCATGTTGGTGGCCATGATCCCGTACACACTGCCCATCAGGATCACGGTCCCGATGATGACGGTGAGCAGGCCTCGGAGTTCGGGCTCCCACCCGATCGCCAACAGACTCATCTCAGATCACAGGCTCCGGACGTACTCGACGACCGCGCGGATCTGCTCGTCGGTGAGGACCGAGCCGAAGCCGGGCATGCGGCCGCTGCCCTGGCGATTGTTCCCGTACACGGCACCGAACTCGGAGCCGTTCTTGATGAAGGCGACCATATCGTCCTCGCTGTCGAAGGCACGGTTCGTCGATCCACCGGTGAGATTCCAACCGTAGGCACCCTGGCCGGTCTGGCCAGGGTCGCCCCAGCTCCAGCCGAGGGTGTGGCAGCGGGCGCAGGAGTAGGCGCCCGAGCCGAGCTCGAGGTTGAAGATCGCCTCGCCCTCGGTGATCGGCGCACCGGCTTCCTCGGCGTCGGCCATCGCGATCTCGATCGCCGTCTGGATGTCGTCCTTGTCGGACTGCGGCAGGGTGCCGGACTCACAGAGCTGCACATCGAAGAACTCGTCGCCGCCCAGTTCGTCGGGCAAGCAGCCTTCACGCGGGATCTGAATGCTCTTCAGGTACTCGATGAGCGTCTCGATCTGCTGGCTGGTCATCGGGCCGCCGCCGACGGTGCCCCACGGCGACATCGGAGAGAACGGGCGGCCGTAGTTGAGGATGAACTCCACCTCGGACTCGTCGAACTTGTAGAAGACGGTGTTGACCGCCGGCGCCTTCCAGTTGACCGCTGTGATCTCCCCGGTCTGGGCGTCGGTGACCGTGAACGGCGCATCGCCGCCGACCCCTGCCATGCCGCCATGGCAGCCCGCGCAGTTGAAGCCGCCGTCCGCTGTCGTGGCGAAGAGCTGGCTGCCCCAACTGGCGAAGCGGCGGTCCCAACCCTCCTGCGCGCCGGCCTGACGATCCGGCTCGAGGATCCAGTAGAACGGCAAGCCGATCACGATGATGACGAGCATCAGGACGCCGAGCACCTGCATTCGCTCGAGGCGTGGGCCCTCGAGCGTTTCGTCGTCGTAGTACTCCTTGCGGTTGGCGGCGAGTTCGATCTCGCTGCCGACCTCGGCCTTGCCCGCTCGGATGTTGAACAGTGCGTACGCGAGGAACGCGACGCAGATGATGACGAGCGCCACGATGGCGATCGTCGTCGTGGTGAGTGCGACCATCAGTGGCTTCCGTCAGAGGTGCAGTTCGGGCCCTCGGCCTCCTGGCCGGTGGTGTTGACACCGATCGCCGGGCCGGGCACGACGGTGCCGGTGTCGATGACGACCTCGCCGCTCGTGGAGATGCTCGCAGGGTGGCGGTCCATGCCGCGGGGAGCCGGGCCGGCCTTCTTCTCACCGACGCGGTTGTACTGCGAGCCGTGGCACTGGCACTCGAACCACTGGCTGGTCGCGCACTCGGGAATGCGGCAGCCCAGGTGCGGGCACTTCTGGCTGAGCACGACGATGCCCTGCTCCATCTGCTCGAGCAGATTCGCCGGGTACACGGTGCGGGCGACGGGCAGCGCCTCAGCGGGGTACTCGGTGATCCACGAACGGGCTTCGGGGGCGTAGAAGAACCCGCCACCGGCTCGGATGCCGTCCTTGATCGAACCGAGCTTGCCGACGGACACGGCGCCGCCGAAGCCACCCGAACCGCTCGGCCACAGGAAGCCCACGAACGCCGCCGCGGCGAAGGCACCGATGCCGGCGGACATCAGCGTGATGGTCGCCCGATTGAAGAACTGGCGGCGCGACACACCGATCACCTCGGGGTCGGGCGCCTCCCACTTGACGATCTCGGGCTCGGTGTCGATCGTGGCGAGCGCGGTCGACGGCGTGGCGCCCCGCGCTGCGGTCCCCTCGGCCTCCGCAGCGGACGCGTCGCGACCCGCGGCGGCCATCTCCTTCTGGTCGGCCTCGAACTGTTTCGCGGCGCGGCGCGACGCCTTGTCGCGTTGCAGGGTCTCGCCGCTCAGCGCGCCCGCGCCGCGGACGTCGCTGCGCCGAGCCAGGGTGACGAAGCTCACCGCGGCCAGGACGACCACGACGGCCACGGCGATGGCGATGATTGCTGCGGTGCTCATTGGTTGCTCCTTTCGAACGCTCTGATCGGGGGGACCATCAGAGCTCGAAGAACAGGCCGTCCACCCAGGGGAGGACGAAGTTGAAGCCCGGACCACGGAAGAACGAACCGATCATGACGAGCACGGCCCAGAACATGAGGTGCACGGTCATGATCGAGGTCGCGAACTTGCGATCCTCGGGCTTGTTGGAGGGATTGCGGTCGAGGTACGGCGTGAGGATGAGGGCGATCAGGCCGACGCCGGGCAGCGTGACGCCCGCGATCATCGGGTGGAAGTAGACGAGGAGCTCCTGCAGGCCGAGGAAGTACCACGGGGCCTTCGACGGGTTCGGCGTCTGGTTGGTGTTGGCCAGCTGGAGGAGCGGCGCGTGGACGAAGATCGAGAAGATGAACGTGAAGGCGGTCATCGCCAACGCTGCGACGAACTCGGCGGCGAGCAGGTGCGGCCAGGTGTGCACCTTGTCGACCGGCGTGGCCTTGACCTCTTGGATCGTGCCCGATTTGACGACGGTGAGCAGACGCTGGGTGTGACCTCCGGGGCCCGCACCGACGGGGACACCGCCACCGGCGGGCGCGGCAGCGACGACGGCGCCGACCTTCTCGGCGACGGCGACCGCGCCGCCTCCGGATTCGGGTGCGTCACCGCTCTTCGCGGACTTCGCCGCCTTGGAACGTTGGAGGAGGTGCTCGGGAATGCGCGAATCCCCACCCGACGCAGCTTCGGCGGCGGGCGCGGGCTCGTCGGCCTTGGCCTTGTCGCGGGCCGCAGCGGCCCGCTTCAACAGGTGTTCGGGGATTTCGGTCATCTGGAACCTGCTCTCACCGCGTTCTCGTACTCATACTCAACCATCAATCGATGAACCGGATCACAACGGACCCGAAATCCCGCCGTCTTTGCGGACCCGCCAGAAGTGGATCGCCATGAAGATCACGATGACGAACGGGAAGAACAAGACGTGCAACACGTACCATCGCAGCAGTGTTTCGGAGCCGATCTCGGCCCCGCCGAGGAGCACGAATCTGACCTCCTGACCGAACACGGGCGTGAAGCCCATCATGTTGGTCCCCACCGTGACCGCCCAGAGCGCCAACTGGTCCCAGGGCAGCAGGTAGCCGGTGAAGGACAGGAGCAGCGTGAGGGTGAGCAGGATCACACCGATCACCCAGTTGAACTCTCGCGGCGGCTTGTACGCCCCGTGGTAGAAGACCCGCGCCATGTGGAGGAACACGGCGAGCACCATCAGGTGGGCTCCCCATCGGTGCATGTTCCTCACCAAGAGGCCGAAGGTGACCGAGGTCTGGAGGTTGTTGATGTCGTTCCAGGCCGCCGTGGTCTCGGGGCGGTAGAAGAACATCAAGAAGATGCCGGTGACGGTGAGGAGGATGAACAGGAAGAAGCTCAACCCGCCCAGGCACAGCGTGTAGCTGACCTTCACCGCGTGCCGCTTCACCTTGACCGGATGCAGGTGGTATAGCACCGAGTTCATGATGACGTAGCTGCGGTTACGTGGGCTGTCGGTGTAGCCCTTGCGGAAGATCGACCCCGGGCGGAAGATCGAGCTCCATGCCTGTGAGCCCTGTACCGCATCGACCGTGTCGTTGACACGGTCCTGCACGGTCTTGCGTGGCTTGTCGTCGAGCACCTTCGCCATGATCAACGTTCCCCGGCCACGCAGGCCGCAGCTGGACGCTCGCTCGCTGGCGCTCCGCTCGCTCGCATCGGTGGACAGGTCGAATCAGAGATCATCAGAGTCGCATTCCGTAGCCGTAGCCGTGATTGTTGGTACGTGTGTGGGAGTCGCCGACGGCCGTGGCCTGGCCGGCCTTCCCGAGGATGATGACGCCCGTCGGGCACCGGTCGACGCAGAGCGCACACCGGGTGCAGATGTCGTCGTCGATGATGAACGCAAAGGCGTCGGACGGGTCGAGGCCGGGCTGCTCGGTGCCCACCGCCTCCACGATCGAGTCGGTCTGCACCATGTGGATGCATTTCCACGGGCAGATGTCGACGCAGCCCTCGCACGAGATGCACTCGGTCTGGTCGATGTGGATGAACTGCTTCGGCTTGACCGCCTTGGTCAGGTAGTCCGCGTCGACCTCCACCAACGTGTAGTCGTCGGTGTAGGGCATCATCGGCGGATTCGCGTCGGTACGAGCCATGATCAGCGTTCCCCGGCCACGCAGGCCGCGTGTGGACACTCGCTCGCTGGCGCTCCGCTCGCTCGCACGCTGCGCGGGAGGCCAGCGCCGTGCGTCGAGTCAGGGCGTCGGATGGTCAAGAGCACGTCGTCTACGCCTTCTTCACCAACGGGCGGCCGTAGGTGGACGTGGGCAGTTCCTTCTGCTTGACCTCGCCACGCTTCTGCCACCAGATGGCCAAGAAGATGTGGAGACCGAAGAAGACGGCGTGGAGCAGCACGACGATCGTGTCGCGGATCGCTTCGTACTGCAGCGTGAGCGGCAGCCACCCGCCCGCGGCCGCGGGCGGGAGGAAGTAGCCACGGGCGAAGAGGGATTTGTCCATGGTGCAGCCGCCGGGCGTGTCGGCGGGGT
>JBCBDK010000169.1:0-7695 GCA_038529675.1 Actinomycetota bacterium | reverse complement strand
TCGACCCGGCCGGTCACCATCGTCTTCATGTCGAAGAAGCCCCTCGACAGCTCGACGATGCTCGTGTCGCCGTCGTCGTCGGTCCGTTCGACGGTCTCGATGACGACGCGTTCGTTTCTGCGGTCGCCGCCGATCAGCGAGCGCACCTCGCCGACCAGGTGGTCGGCGCTCGATCGCACCGAACGGAGCCGCAGCATCGCGACGACGACCAGGCCGATGGCGAGGATCGCGAAGAATCCGCCGAGCACGATCCAGACCGTGCGGATGCCGTCGGACAGCGCCGCCAGGCCGAGGAGGAAGCCCCCGATCGACGTGACCGCGACGAACAGGAGCACGCCGCCGGCGAGGGCGTTGGCCCGGCGGACGAGGTGCATCACCGAGTCGACTGCGGTGCGTGCGAGCCGGTCGAGGTCGTCGAGTCCGAACCCGTCGCCACGATCCTCGGGATCGATGATCTCGTCGGGGTCCACGTACTCGTCGCTCACGGTTCGAGCATGCCACGGGTGAGGAGTCGGGCCGCGCCGCGGCGAGACTCGGAGGCATGAACGCGCCCATCGAGACCGACACCGCCGTCGCCGCAACCGCCGAGCTGATCGACGACGACGCCAGGGATCACCTCGTCGTCACCGGGGCCGACGCAGGCACGTACCTGCAGTCGCAGCTCGCCCAGGAGATCGGCGACCTGGCCGTCGGTGGCGCTCGATGGACGCTCGTGCTCGATCCGACGGGGAAGGTCGACGCGCTCGCCCGGATCCGGCGGCCGGCCGAGGACCGCTACGAGCTCGACACCGATGCGGGGTACGGGGCGGCGATGGACGCCCGCATCCGTCGATTCATGATCCGCGTCGACGTGCAGACCGAGCTGACCGCAGCCGGCGACGTGGCACCCGGTGAGGCGCACGAACAGCGCCGCGTCGCTGCCGGCTGGCCCCGCCTCGGCGCGGAGATCGTGCCCGGGGAGACGATTCCCGCGACCACCGGCGTCGTCCCGGTCGCCGTGAGCTTCACGAAGGGCTGCTATCCGGGCCAGGAGTTGGTCGAGCGGATGGACAGCCGCGGTGCGGACGCTCCTCGCCGTCTCCGCGTGATCGATGCCGACGCGTCGACGACCGTCGGTGAACCGGTTCTCGTCGACGGCACCGACGTCGGCGTCGTGACGAGCGTGGCCCCCGACGCGACGGTGGCCATCGCCTCGATCAAGCGCGGCCACGAGGTGGGCCGCCCGCCGGCGCACCTCGGCTGACGCACGGGCACGGGCGCACCGCAGCCGCCGGCGTTTGGTCTGCCCAGTGCGCTGTCGTCGCAGCCCGGTGAGTCAGGCCGGGATCGCGCTGCGGAGCGCGACGACATCTGGGTGGTGGCGGATCGACGCGAACTCCGGTGCTCGGTCGATCGAGGCGGCCAGCTCGCCCGGCGCGGTGTTGGTCTCGAACGACTGCCGGAGCCACGCGATCGCGGTGGCCTGATCGCCCGCTGCAGCAGCGGCTCGGGCGACGAGCACGGCGCTGAGCGAGTTCTGCTGGCGGGCGAACGTGCCCGCGGCGTAGTGGGCGGCCTCGTCGTGACGCCCACGGGCGAGGAGCAGCGACGCCAGGACGTGCTCGTTCCCCGGGTCGCCGGTCGGGAACGGCTGGGGCAGGAGTCCGAGGAGCTCGTCGCCACGCTCGGGTGACATCGCGAGGCGCGTCGGCACCGAGATCGGCTGCGGGTGAGAGAGCGCACCGACCAGGATCCGGCGGGCCTTCGCCTCCCTCCCGGCGTCGAGCGCGTCGCCGGCGAGGTCCCACGGCGAGCGTGCGGTCGGCGTCGGCTTGGTCGACTGGAGCATCTGCAGCTGGGTGATGAGCAGGAAGGCGATGAAGATCGCGAACCCGGCTCGCTGGACCAGGAACATCCAGACCGCACCGGTCAGGGTCGCAGCGATCGAGAACCACAGCATCCACCGGCGAGCGTTCGACGGGGCGAGTCGGTCGAGTCCCTGGAGGACGATGTTCCCGCCGTCGAGGGGGAGCACCGGGATGAGGTTCAAGGCGCCGATGATCGGCCCGGCCCACCAGATCGCAAGGGTCGACGCCTGATCGTCGACGCTCGCGATGTCGAGCGGGTTCGCGCCGAGCGCGACGACGGCGGCCGTACCGATGGCGATGTGGATGCCGGGTCCGGCGAACGAGATGAACGCATGCTGCGCCCGACTGATCTCCCGTGTCGGGCGGTACGAGGCGTAGCCGGCCAGGAATCCGAGCGAGATCTCGGCCTCGGCACCGGCGTTCCGGGCGGCGACGGCGTGACCGAGCTCGTGGACGAGGGTCAGGACGGCGATCGACCCGGCGAGCCACAGGCCGAACTCGTCGGCGTACAGGAACACGATGAGGAGCATGAACACGACGAAGCCGGGCTGGATCCGGACGTCGAAGCCCATCAGACGAAACACGAGAGCAGGCTAGGGCCGCGATGATGGGCGCGTGGGTTCACGAGCCCGACGTCATGCGGTCACCGCCGGTGTGATCGGGCTGCTGCTCGTTCCGGTCGCCCTGGACCGAGACGACTTCCCGCTGGCGACGTACCCGATGTACTCCCGTGAGCGTGACGACGTCGTCCGGCTCACGACGGCGGTCGGACTGACGACGGACGGCGACGATCGTCGCCTCGGGCTCGACGTCGTCGGCGACACCGACGATCCGCTGCTGGCCGTGGGTGAGCTCCGTGCGGCGGTCCGACGCGGTGAAGCCGATCGTCGTTGCGCCGAAATCGCACAGCGTGTTGCGTCGGCGCAGCGATTGGAGGACGTGGTCGAGGTGCTGGTGGTCGCGGAGCGGCACGATGTGGTCGAGCACGTGCGGACCGGCGACGGCTTCCGTGACCGCACGGTGCGAGCCCGATGTCCAGTTCCCGGAGCGGTCGTGGCGACGGAGCCCGAGTCGTGATCGAGATGACCGGCTCTGCCTGGCGCACTCGACGCCCGTCGGTCGACATGGTGGCGCCACCGGAACGCCTTGCCGCGTTCCGCATCGCCGCGAGTGGCTTCACGACGGCCTATCTGCTGCTCCGCTCGCCGGTGTTCCTCGGCCTCGCCGACCGGGCTCAGGACGACTTCGATCCGGTCGGCGTGCTCGACCTGTTCGACTGGCGCTTCTCGTCGGGGCTCGTCACCGCCCTGGTGCTCGCGACCCCCGCCGTCGGGATCGCAGCGACGGTCGGATGGAGGTACCGCCTGACCGGCCCGACGTTCGCCGTCGGGGTCGGCCTGCTGACCACACTGCGTTCGTCGTGGGGGCAGCTCCTGCACTTCGAGAACCTCATGCTGCTGTTCGCACTCGTGCTCGCCGTGTCGCCGGCGGCCGACGCCTGGTCGCTCGACGCTCTGCGTCGGACGCGACACTCGACGGAACGACCAGCTGACGACGAACGGTCCCCGGCGCCGGACGTGCGCTACGGCCACCCCCTCGTCGTCGCGTCGTGGATCGTGGTGACGACCTACGTGATCGCTGGTATCGCGAAGCTGCGCTACGGAGGGATCGGCTGGCTCGACGGCGACACCTTGCGCAATCACATCGCGTCGGCAGCGGCCCGCCTCGACCTGCTCGGTGGTACGCCTGCACCGCTGGCAGAACTCGCCGTGCGTGCGGAGGTGGTGCTGCCGCTCGCTGCGTTCGTCACCGTTGCGCTCGAGCTCGCGGCTCCGCTCGCGCTCATCGACCGTCGACTCCGCAACGGCTGGGTGGCCACGGTGTGGTTCCTGCACGTCGGCGTGCTGTTGACGATGGCGATCGGTTTCCCGTCGCCGCTCTTCGGTGTGGCATTCGCTCCGCTGTTCCGGCTGGAGGTCGCGATCGAGCGGCTGCGAGCTCGAATCCGCAGTCGTGGTGTGGACGGCGCGCCGGCGTGATCGGAGCCTGAGCGTCGCGTCATCGTCGAACGAACCGGTGCGTGTCCGGTCCGGGTCGTTGACAGGGGTCGTACACTCGTGGCCCGTATGCCCACTCAGCAACTCGTCTACAGCTTCGACCACAAGCACAAGAACCCGCCGATGGAGTACAAGGATCTCCTCGGGGGCAAGGGTGCGAACCTCGCCGAGATGACCTCGGTCCTGAAGCTGCCGGTACCGCCGGGCTTCACGATCTCCACCGACGCATGTCGTGAGTACATGCACGGCGGCTGGCCCGACGGTCTCGACGACGAGATCTCCCACCAGGTGTTCGAGCTCGAGAAGAAGATGGGCCGCAAGCTGGGCGATCCGTTCGACCCACTGCTCGTCTCGGTCCGCTCGGGCGCCAAGTTCTCGATGCCGGGCATGATGGACACCGTCCTCAACCTCGGGCTCAACGACGAGAGCGTCGAAGGACTCGCGCACAGCACGAACAACGAGCACTTCGCCTACGACTCGTACCGACGGTTCCTGTCGATGTACGGCCGCATCGTGCTCGACATCGACGGTGAGTTGTTCGAGCACCCGCTCGAGGAGGCCAAGGCGGCCGCCGGCACGGCGAACGACGCCGACCTCTCGACCGACGTGCTCAAGGAGCTGTGTACGACGTACAAGAAGGTCGTGAAGAAGGCGACGGGCAAGCCGTTCCCGCAGCGGCCGCGCGAGCAGATGCGCGGTGCCGTCGAGGCCGTGTTCCGCTCGTGGAACGGTGCGCGTGCGATCGCATACCGCGTCCGCGAGAAGATCAGTCACGAGTTCGGTACCGCCGTCAACGTGCAGGCGATGGTCTTCGGCAACCGCGACCAGAGTTCGGCGACCGGCGTTGGCTTCACCCGCAACGCGGCGACCGGTGAGAACAAGCCGTACGGCGACTTCCTCATCAATGCGCAGGGCGAGGACGTGGTGGCGGGCATCCGCAACACGGAGACGCTCGACGACATGAAGCGGGCATTCCCCGAGATCTACAAGGAGCTGCTCGACATCTTCGTCCGGCTCGAGGCGCACTACCGCGACATGTGCGACACCGAGTTCACGATCGAGCAGGGCAAGCTCTGGATGCTCCAGACCCGCGTCGGCAAGCGGACCGGTGCAGCCGCGCTGAAGATGGCCGTCGACATGACCAGGGGCACCCGCAACGGCAACGGCGGCAAGTGGAAGATCACCCGCGACGAAGCCCTGATGCGGATCGAGGAAGGCCACCTCGACGCGGTGCTGCACCCGCAGTTCGCGAACGCAGGCGCTGCGCTCACCAAGGGGCTCGGTGCGTCACCGGGTGCCGCGGTGGGCCGGGTCTACTTCACCGCCGACGATGCGGTCGACGCCGACGAGCGCGGCGAAGAGGTCATCCTGGTCCGCAACGAGACCAGCCCGGAAGACGTCCACGGGATGATGGTCAGCCAAGGCATCCTCACCGCCCGCGGTGGGCTCGTGAGTCACGCTGCCGTCGTCGCCCGCGGGTGGGGCACACCGGCCGTCGTCGGTGCCGAAGAGGTCAAGATCAGCGGGAAGCAGTTCACGGTCGGCGACACCGTCATCGCCGAGGGCGACGAGATCTCGATCGACGGCACGACCGGTGCCGTGGTCGTCGGCGCGCAGACGATGGAGAGCGCCAAGCCACCGGCCGAGTTCGACACGATCCTCAAGTGGGCCGACACCGTCCGCAAGGGCAAGCTCGCCGTGCGGGCCAACGCCGATACGGGCGAGGACGCCACCAAGGCCCGTGATCTCGGCGCAGAGGGCATCGGCCTGTGCCGCACCGAGCACATGTTCCTCGCGCCCGACCGCCTGCCGATCGTGCGCGAGATGATCCTCGCGTCGACCCCGAAGCAGGAGGAAGCGGCACTCGAGAGGTTGCGGGCGGCGCAGGAAGCCGACTTCGAGGAGATCCTCGACGCGATGGATGGCCTGCCCGTCACCGTCCGCCTGCTCGATCCGCCGCTTCACGAGTTCCTCCCCTCGGTGGAGGAGCTCAAGGTGAAGGAAGCCAAGAAGGGCAAGCTGTCCAAGAAGGACCAGCAGATGCTCGAGGCCGCCGAGAGTTGGGCGGAGCACAACCCGATGATCGGTACCCGCGGTGTCCGGCTCGGCGTGATCAAGCCAGGCCTCTACGCCATGCAGGTACGGGCGCTCCTCGCCGCTGCCGCCAAGCTGCGCGAGGCCGGCAAGAAGCCGATCGTCGAGGTGATGATCCCACTCACGGTCACCCGTGAGGAGCTCGCGCTCGCCCGTAGCTGGGTGCAGGAGGAGATCGACGAGGCGCTGGCCGGCATGAAGAAGAAGCCGGTCATCACGATCGGCACGATGGTCGAGACACCGCGCGCAGCCATCCGGGCCGACGAGATCGCCGAGGCGTCCGACTTCTTCAGCTTCGGCACGAACGACCTGACACAGCTCGCGTTCGGCTTCAGCCGCGACGACGTCGAGAGCCGCATGATGCCCGCGTACCTCGAACAGGGTCTGCTGAAGCGGAACCCGTTCGACACGATCGATCAGTCCGGTGTGGGCGACCTCGTGATGATCGGTGCCGAGCGTGGCCGCTCGACGAAGCCGGACTTGAAGCTCGGTGTGTGCGGTGAGCACGGCGGCGATCCCGAATCGATCGACCTGTTCTATCGCGCTGGTCTCGACTATGTGTCGTGCAGCCCGTTCCGCGTGCCGATCGCCCGCCTCGCCTGTGCGCAGGCGATCCTGAACGACCGGTCCTGATCTGTGCGACGTGTCAGCTGGTGTCAGACACCAGCTGACACGTCGTCGGGTGGCAGTGGGCCGCGCTGGTCAGCGCAGCGCGAAGAACTCGTCGTTGTCGGAGAAGAAGCCGCCGCGGGCGTAGAGCACCGTCGAGTCGTGCTGGTTGGTCGGCGTGGTGAAGCAGTAGGTGCCCTTGACCGTGGTGCCCGGCAGCAGCTCGGCGAACGTGTCGAGTTCGTCGGGGATCGACGAGAACGAGCAGTCCGGACTGCGGCTGATCGCATCGTCGCCGACGAGCTGGAGGATGACGAACGACGGCGATGCCGGTTCGTCGCCGTCGTAGGTCATCGTGACCGACACCAGTGAGTAGGCGAACCCGTCGATCGGCGCATCGTTGGAGTCCGAGTGCGCCAGCACCTCGGCCGTCCCGTCGAGCGTTGCGCTCTCGACGGTGACGGTCCAGCCCTCACCGAGATCGACCGGTGTGCCGGGCGGGCTGGCTGCCGCCCGCCCCGCTGCGAGCTCGCCGTCGGGATCGAGCGGCGTCGCCTCGATCGTCGTCGGAGCTGTGGCGACATCGGTCGGATCGAAGTACACGAGGTCGTCGCCGAACCCGACGCGCACCCCGACCACCGGGTCGCCCAGTTGGTCCGGGCGCCCGGTGATGCACGAGCTGTAGCTCGCCGTCGCGCCGGCGAAGAGCTTGTCGTTGAAGCGGGGTTCGCCCGGGAAGTTGCAGGCGTTGGTGTCGAGTTCGACCCCGGCGCTCTCGAACGCGGTGACGTTGACGTCGTACGCGTCGATCGGTTCGTCAGAGCCGTCGTAGGCGATCTGGTAGGACACGCGAGCGACGTGCTCGTCCTCGTCCAGGAACGGGGTGTACCCGTTGGTGGCCTCGATCGTCTCCGCCGCGTTCGGCTCGTAGCCGGTGATCGCCAAACGGAACCCGCTTCCGATCGGGACGGCGAGCTCCCGCGGGATCGGGTCGTCCCGGGTGCCGGCATGGCCGAGCGCGAGTCGCTCCTCAGCGAGGTCGGCGGCCTCGTCTTCAGCGATGGCTGCAGCGTCGCCGAAGTCGCAGT
>JBCBDK010000168.1:0-7698 GCA_038529675.1 Actinomycetota bacterium | reverse complement strand
CACCGGGCAACGCCGTGTTGTCGGCGGGGCTCGACGCCGTCGTCGAGCCCGGTCACGAGGAGTTGGGCTGGCTCGCGAAGACCGGACGGCTCGCGCTGGGCTACTTGGGCGACCCCGACAAGACCGCACGGACCTACCCGATCGTCGACGGCATCCGCTACGCGGTGCCGGGGGATCGTGCGCGACTCCTTCCCGGCGGGGTCGTAGAGCTGCACGGTCGCGACTCGGTCACGATCAACTCCGGCGGTGAGAAGATCTTCGCCGAGGAGGTCGAGGCGGCGATCAAGGCGCACCCGGCGGTGTACGACTGCGTCGTGGCCGGGCGTCCGAGCGACCGGTGGGGTCAGGAGGTCGTCGCCGTCGTCCGGGTGCGTGACGGCCACGACGTCACCGACGCGGATCTGCTCGCCGAAGCCGAACGGCACATCGCCCGCTACAAGCTGCCCAAGGCGATCCGATGGGTCGACGAGGTCGTCCGGAGTCCGAGTGGCAAGGCCGACTACCGGTGGGCCACCTCCGTCGCCACCACCGCCGACTGACCGCAGCTCGCTCCGATTCCTCCGCCCGTCGCGGCTCGTCTGGCCTAGATTCGCCTCATGGGTCTCTTCGACAAACTCAAGGGCGAACTCGTCGACATCATCGAATGGATCGACGATTCGCGTTCGACGCTCGCCTGGCGGTTCCCCCGATATCAGAACGAGATCAAGAACGGTGCCGAACTGATCGTCCGTGAGGGCCAGGAGGCCGTCTTCGTCTACCGCGGTGCGCTGGCCGACACGTTCACGCCCGGGCACTACGAGCTGACGTCCGAGAACCTCCCGATCCTGTCGACGCTGCAAGGCTGGAAGCACGGCTTCGACAGCCCGTTCCGCTCCGAGGTCTACTTCATCAACACCCGGCCCGTCACCGACATCCGGTGGGGAACGCCGCAGCCGGTGACCGTTCGCGATCCCGACTTCAAGATGGTGCAGGTGCGCGCCAACGGCTTGTGTGTGGTGAAGATCGACGACATCGAGATCTTCCTGAAGGAGGTCATCGGTACCGACTCCGCCGTCGAGGCCGACGAGATCACCGAGTTGCTTCGCCGCGTGATCTCGATGGCGTTCTCCGACATGGTCCTCGAGACCGGGCTCGGCGCGATCGATCTCCAGGGCCGCCAGGTCGAGCTCTCGGGGAAGTTGCGCGAGTTCGTCGAAGAGCGCGTCGACGACGAGTTCGGCCTCTCGATCCCGGACATCACGATGAACATCTCGTTGCCCGACGAGATCACCAAGGCGATGACGGCCGGTGTCGCCAAGGGCGTCCAGGCGTCGGGCTTCGTCGAGAACGTCGATCTGAACAAGTACCAGCAGGCGCAGGCGGCCGATGCGATGTTGGCCGCTGCCGAGAACCCCGGCGGCTCGGTGATGGGCGACATGATGCAGATGGGCATGGGCGTCGCCATGGCCGGCCAGATGGCGAATCAGATGGGTGGCATGACCGGCAACCAGCCGCAGGCGGCGCCACAGCAGGCCGCACCGCCGGCTGCCGCACCGCCGCCGTTGCCCGGCCAGCGGATGTTCCACGTCGACCACGGTGGTCAGGCGGGTGGGCCGTACAACATGGGGCAGATGCAGGCGGGCGTGCAGAACGGGCAGGTGACGGGTCAGACGCTCGTGTGGTCCGAGGGGATGGCCGGCTGGGCCGCTGCCCAAACCGTGCCCGAGCTGCAGGCGATGTTCTCCGCGCCGCCACCGATGCCGCCGAGCGCTGCAACACCCCCGCCGGTACCGCCGACGCCGCCTGCCCCGCCGGCCGATGCGCCCGAGAGCTGACCGGTGAGCGACGCCGCGCCACCCCCACCGCCGCTGCCCGGCGAAGGATCGGGCCCGCCGCCTCCACCTCCGCCGGGGTCAGGGGTGCCGCCTCCGCCACCGTCGGCCGGCTTCGACCCGTCCGCAGCGTTGGCCAAGGGCCGAACCGAGCAGGCAGCGGAGGCGGAGATCTCCCGTGCGCTCGAACACATCACCGAGGACTCCAAGACCTATCCGTGCGAGGCGTGCGGCGGCGAACTCCACTTCGACATCGAGTCACAGCGCCTGAAGTGCCAGCACTGCGGCAACATGCACGACCTGATCGAAGGCGAAGGCTTCGTCAGCGAGAAGGACCTGCGCGAGGCATTGAAGATGGTTCGCTCGGGCAAGGTGACGCACACCTCGAACTTCCTCGACGACGAGAAGGAGATCGTGTGCCAGAACTGCGGCGGCCACACGACCTTCACCGGTTCGCTGACCGCCGAGAAGTGCCCGTACTGCGCGACGCCGATCCAACGTGACGACGTGCACGACGCTCCCGACCGACTCCCGGTCGATGGCGTCCTGCCGTTCTCCATCGACGAGAAGCACGCGAACGACCTCATCGACAAGTGGATCAACGGCCGTTGGTTCGCACCGTCGGAGTTCAAGCAGTACTCGACCACCGGCAGCTTCACCAGCGTCTACACCGCCTACTTCACCTACGACGCCGACACGGTCACGGCGTACACGGGCCGGCGAGGCGACGACTACACGGTGACCGTCGGTTCCGGCGACAACAAGCGCACCGAGACCCGCACGAACTGGACTCGGGTGGCAGGGCGAGTCGCCAACAGTTTCGACGACGTCACCGTGTTCGCCAACGACGGCTTCGAGAAGAAGCGGATCGACAAGCTCGAACCGTGGCCGACGGAGAACTCGAAGCCGTACTCGGCGGAGTACGTCGCCGGGCACCTGGCCCGAACGTACGACCGAGACGTCGAGGAGAGCCTGCCCGAGGCCACCTCGCAGATGGAGGCCGTGATCCGCCAGACGGTGCGGCGCGACATCGGCGGCGACCGGCAAGACATCAGGTCGATGGACATCCAGTGGCGCAAGATGACCTACAAACACCTGCTCTTGCCGATCTGGCTGCTGACCGTCATCTACGACCAGCGACCGTTCCAGGTGTACATCAACGGCGTCACCGGTGAGGTCCACGGCCAGCGGCCGTACAGCAAGGTCAAGATCGCGATCGCCGCCACGTTGGCCGCGATCGTCCTGATCGCCATCGTCGTGGCGGTGTCCGCCTCACGATCAGGAGGGGCCGGATGATCACCGCGCTCCTCGTCCTGTCCGTGGCCGTGGTCATCGGTTTCGGCGTCGCGCTCGCCGTTCGTTCCAAGCGCGAGTTCGGCGAGCAGAACCAGGTCGTCCCCGGCCGACCGTCTCCCGCGCCGGCGAGCTGGGCCGGTGCCCACAGCCGAGAGGCGAAGCTGCACCGTCGCCTCGGCGACGCCGTGAAGGGCGCTCACCAGAATCCACGCTTCGTGGAGCTCGGTCTGGCACCACAGATGGCGCAGATCGATACGCAAGCGCTGGCGATCGACGAGCGGCTCGTCGCGGCAGCGAATCTGCCGGCGTCACACCGCGACACCGCAATCGATGCGGTGGAGGCCCACGTCGTCGAACTGGAGCAGACCATCGCCGACCTCGTCACCAGCGTGTCGGTGACGGACTCGCGTGCGCAACTGGAGCAGGCCGTGTCGGCCGCCGACATCCGTCTCCAGGCGCTCGCCGAGGCCCGGGCCATCGTCGAAGAGGCCGACCGCCGCGGCGCCGGTCTCCCCTCGCCCCGACCGGCCGACCCCGGTGCAGCCGAGCCAACCCAGACCGCACCGGGTGACGGCGAGCCGGGCACCGCATCGGCGCCGGGGTCGTCGTAGCCTGCCGAGCGTGAACGACACCTCCGGCAGTTCCACCAGGCGCTGGGACACCGCCGACCTCCCCCAGGGCGAGGAGAAGGTCGGCGCGGTCCGCGACATGTTCGACGCGATCGCCCCGAGGTACGACCGACTCAACCGCATCATCTCGTTCCGACTCGACGTCCGGTGGCGCAAGCGGGCGATCCGCGACCTCGCGCTGCCGGCGGGCAGCACCGTGCTCGACCTCGCGTCGGGCACCGGCGACCTCTGCGTCGATCTCGCGGCTGCGGGGATGCGGCCGCTCTCGATGGATCTCAGCTACGGCATGCTCGCGGCCGACCGCTCGGGTGTGCCGCGGGTCCAGGCCGACATCCTGCGCCTTCCTGTCCCGGACGGGTCGGTCGACGGTGTCACCTGCGGATTCGCACTGCGGAACCTGCTCGACCTGGACGTGTTCTTCACCGAGCTCGGTCGCGTCGTCCGCCCAGGTGGACGCATCGCGCTGCTCGACGTCAGCACCCCGCCCAACCCGGTGCTGCGCTTCGGCAACAACGTCTACTTCGGCAAGATCGTGCCGCGGATCGGCGCGGCGCTGAGCGACGGTGCGGCCTACCGCTACCTGCCGAAGTCGGTCGCCTACCTGCCCGAGCCCGACGAGATGGTTCGCATACTGCAGACCGCCGGATTCACCGACGCGACTCACCGCCAACTGTCCGGCGGACTCACGCAGCTGATGGTCGGCACCCGAAGCTGATGCGGGCGGTCTCGCGGAGCTTCGCCGAGCTGTTCGGCGACGGGCGCGACGTTCCCGATCTGAACGACGTGGCCGGCGACGACGGCATGCTGTTCGTCCGAGACGGTATCGGTCACGCAGCACGGGGCGTGGCCGCTCGCGTGGCGGTCGACGACGCCGCTTCGTTCCTGGGTGCGGTCGAGCACGATTCCACCGTGACGGCCGCCTCGCCGTTGGCGATGGGGGTCATCCCGTTCCGGCCTGGCGAGGATGCCGAGTTGGTCGTGCCGGCGGCTGCGCTGTGCAAACGGGGCGGTCAGGTCTGGGTCACGACCGTCGACGACGCCGACCCTACGGACGTGCTCCCGGCCGGTCCCGAGCCCGAGCCGGCGGCGCCGTCATGGCGGATCCAACCCGAGGTACCGGTCGACCAGTACCTCGACGCGGTGGCGACCGCACGCGAGGCGGTTCGTACCGGGCAGCTCACCAAGGCCGTGATCGCCCGCCCGATCCGGATCGCTGCGTCAGCGTCGCTGTCGGTGCACGCCATCCTCCGGCGTCTCAAACAGACCTTCGGGTCGAGCTATCGCTACTCGTACGATGGCATGGTCGGTGCGTCACCCGAGCTCCTCGTCGAGGTCGAGGGTGACGTCGTCCGCTCACATCCCCTCGCCGGCACCACCCGCTCGACCGGCGACCCCGATCAGGACGCCGCGCTGGCCGAGGCGCTCCGCGCGAGCTCCAAGAACCAGATCGAACATCGGGTCGTGATCGACGACCTCCACGACCGCCTCCTCCCCTGGGCCAGCTACCTCGACTGGGAGCCGCAACCGTCGATCGTGTCGGTCGCCAACGTCCAACACCTCGGCACCCGCATGGAAGGCGTGCTCTCCCGCCCGACGCCGGCCGTCACCGAACTCGTCCGTGCCGTGCTGCCCACGCCGGCACTCGGTGGCCACCCGCGAGACGCCGCAATCGAGTTGATCGAACGCGTCGAGGGATTCGAACGCGGCCGCTACGGCGGTGCGGTCGGCTGGGTCGACGCGAACGGCGACGGTACCTGGGCGGTGACGATCCGCTGCGCCGAGTTCGACGCCGATCGGCGCAGCGCGCGCCTCGTCGCCGGGGGTGGCATCGTGGCCGAGAGCGACCCGAAGGCCGAACTCGCCGAAACCCAGGCCAAGTTCCAGGCGATGCTCGGCGCGATCGTCCGCCCCTGACCTGAAGCAAGGCGCTCGCTGACGCACCACACGATGTGTGCTGTGGCAGCGTGTCCATCGATAGCGGGTGGAGACTCAGATCCCCTCGGAAGGTTCCACCGTGATCACTCGAAACCGCATCCCGACTCGTCGGGCCAAACTCAATCTCTTCGTCCTCGTTCTCGGAATCTTCGCGGCCTTGACGGTCGTGCCCATGTCAGCCTCGCCCGCGTCGGCAGCCGGAAACTGTGGGTCATACGGCAATCAGTCGGTGCTCGCCGGGAGCGGCAACTACTACTCGATCTTCTGCGTCCCGGTCGACACCTCGATCGCCTGCCCGGCCAACCATGCACCCACGTGGAGCGCAGCGGTCACGACCACCGGGTTCATCAACGTCTACGGCGCGCCGAAGTTCGTGACGTACACGATCAACACACCGACCGGGCGTTGTGCATACTCCAACAACCTGTTCGACCAGCTGAAAGCCGAATGGGGTCCGGTCATCGGTGCTGCGTGTGAGGACCGAGGCGTCCAGGCGGTTGCGTTGAGAATCGGCAAGTCCGGCCCATACGGCCGCGTCGCTGCGTACGTCTACTACGGAACGTGCTTCGTCCGAACCATCTCCTGACACGGCGAGTTCCGCGACCTTCGGCGCCGGTCGAGTGCGCCGCCTCAGGCGTCGAGCGCGCGGATGACGGCGTCGTCGAGGCGGCGGTGGTCGTGGACGTTCGCACGCCGATCCGACTTGGCCCGGACGACCCACGGACCCGGCATCGCCAGCCGATCGATGAGCTCCTGACGCGTCGTCACATCGACAGCGTCGACACCACAGGACCGGGCGAGCGCCAGCACGTCGACGCCGAGCGGCGTCCCGAAGAGCTGTTCGAACCGGGCCGGATCGAGCTCCGCCGACTGCGGGAGGAAGGAGAAGATGCCGCCACCGTCATTGTCCACGACCACGATGCGCAGGTCGACCGAACGAGTGGCGAGGCTGACCAGCGCGTTCGAGTCGTGGACGAAGGCGAGGTCGCCGATCAGCACGACGCCCGAAACGGTTCCGGCGGCGGCGAGTGTGCGGCCGAGCCCGGTCGAGAGCACGCCGTCGATGCCGTTCGCGCCGCGGTTCGCGTGCGCACTCGCAGCGCGGCCACCGAACCACTCGAGGTCGCGGACGGGCATGGACGACGAGACGGTCACCAACGATCCGACCGGGCTGTGTTCGGCGACCGTGCGGGCGACCCCCGCCTCCGAGATCTCCTCGGTGTCGAGCTCGGCGGCGATGGCGTTGGCGGCACGTTCGTCGGCGTGCCGCCATCGGCGGAGCCACGTGGTTCCCCGGGCGCCCGCCGGTCGGGCGGCGAGCAGTGCCTCGATCGAGCATCGGGCGGCGACGTTGTGATCCGGATCGATGATCCCCGGCCCTCCGACCTGCACGACGAGGGGGTCCCCGGCGGCCGCCCACCGCGCCAGAACCTTCGACGAGGACGGTCGTCCGACTCGCACGACGAGCTCCGGCGCATGGTCGGCGGCGAACCGGGCGTGTCGGAGCAAGGCGTCCGCCGTCGTGATCACCCCGGGGTGCTGACGGAGTCCGGACTGGGCGTCGGCGATGATCGGCCACTCGGTCAGCTCGTGCAGCGCGATCACGTCCGCACGGGCGACGCCACTTCGGCCGCCCGCGAGGATGACGCCCCGCTGACGATCGAAACCGTCGGGAACGAGTTCGATCGGCGGGCCGTGGTCGACGGCGGGCGCGAACGTGGACGGGCCGGCGTCCGGGAGCGGTCGAGCGCGGCCGACGAGGGGTTCGCGGAACGGCAGGTTCAGATGGACCGGCCCCGCCGCGGCGTGGTCGACCGCAGCGTCGGCGAGCGGCCGCCACTGTTCGGCCGATGCGGCGTCGGCAACGTCGGGGTCGTGGAACCAGACGGCGTGGGACCCGAACAACTCGATCTGGTCGATCGTCTGCGGCGCGCCGACTCCACGCAGTTCCTCGGGCCGGTCCGCTGTCAGCACGATCATCGGGACCGCCGACAGATTCGCCTCGGCGACGGCGGGCAGGAAGTTGG
>JBCBDK010000167.1:0-7703 GCA_038529675.1 Actinomycetota bacterium | reverse complement strand
CCTCAAGGTGCACGACATCTCGGTCGTCGCGTTCGACAGGGCCGGCGATCCAACGTGGTACCCCGAAGCGGGCGAGCCGTACGAGCCGGCCAAGCTGTACTACGCCGTCTGGGCGAAGGAACGGATCGTCGCCGTGCACGAGGCGATGCTCGAGGTCACCGGCGAGTCGCCGTTCTCCGACGAGTGGCTGGAGCGGCCGGGGCAGGACCACCGCATCACCACCAAGATCGACTGCACCGGGTTCATGTGGGCGCGGACGGGCTCGTTGCGCGCACATGCGACCCAGGTCGATCCCGACGCTGGCTGGTGGTTCGGGCTCGACGACGATCAGCTCACCGAGGCGTACCGCTGGGAGGACTGGATCCTGGCCCGGAACCGAGCGGGGGCCATCCCCGATGGCGCGACCGAGACCGACCTCTTCGCCGGCATCACCTCGCAGGAGCTCGCGGTTCGATGAGCAGCGTCCAGTACCGCGTAATCGTGGCGAAGAAGGACGAGCGGACCGATGGCCCGGACGATGCCGACATCGTCGTGACCGTGCCGCTCGTCGACGCACGTGCGGACGACTTCGACCCGACCGTGGCATTCATGCGGGGCAAGCTGAAGGCGTCGGGTCACACCGGCGAGATCCTCCACCTGCTGAAGTCCGGGTCCGCCGCAACTGCGATCGCCGGGATCGTCGCCGCCATCTGACGAGTTCGGACGAGTCGTGCCGGACGAGTTGTGCCGGACGAGTTGTGCCGGGTACATCTCGTACGTGGCTCAGCTCCGCATGACCTCGCGGAGTTCGCGGAACCCGATCGAGGTGGCGCCGGCTGCGTCGAGCGCGTCGACGAGATCTGTGCTCGTGGCGAGCGCGAG
This sequence comes from Actinomycetota bacterium, assembly GCA_038529675.1. GTDB lineage: Bacteria > Actinomycetota > Acidimicrobiia > Acidimicrobiales > Ilumatobacteraceae > Ilumatobacter_A. The sequence goes on along the minus strand of JBCBDK010000167.1, from coordinate 6,842 downwards.
GTCGGCCACCCAACCCTCGGCGGCGTCGCCGGCGAACGCGCGGACCTCGGGGGTGTCGACGGCCGGCTGAATGTGGATCTCGGTCACACCGGGCTGGAGTGCGGTGATCGCGGCGAGGACGCGTGCTCGTGAGCCCGCTCGCCAGTCGTGGTCGAAGTGGTCGGGGAACACGACGCCCTCGTCGGCGGCGAGTCGGCGGAAGGGGAACCCGGCTTGTTCGGCTGAGATGGTCGACGGAAGCCGGATCGGGAGGCGGAACTCGTACGCCAGCTCGAGGTACACGTCGAAGAACTCGGGGCGGAGCGTGATCGCGGACAGGTGCGGCGCGAGGTGGGTCACGTCGACGCCCCACTGCTGCGCCCGCGCGATCTGGGCGCGGAGCTCGCGGAGTACTTCTGCCGGGTCCGCGTGTTCCCACAGGTCCTCGAGCGTTCGGGGGAAGCCGCCCTCGCCGGACTGGAGCGACGGTGCGTGCGTGACTGGTCCCCACCGGTAGCAGCCATGCTCCGCGTTGAGCGTGAGGTGGACGCCGATGTCGTCGTCGGGTCGGGCCGTGGTCGCCGCATGACACGCCCACGGAGCAGGCACCATCAGCGAGGCACACGTGGCGGCGCCCTCGTGCATCGCGCGGAACACACCGAGGTTCGAGGCGTGGGACGCGCCGAGGTCGTCGCAGGAGATGATCACCAGCTTCGCATCGGGGGCGTACCCGAGCCGCTCGGCGAGCGTGACGGCGTTGGCACTCACCGGGGCGACGCTAGCCCGAGCACGCCACCCAGAGGCCGAGGTCGTCGGTCTCCGCGGCGCGGGCGGCGTCGACCATCAGCTCCCGATGGGTCGTGTTCGGTTCGATCGACAGCGGCGTGCCGTAGCCACGGCGGATGACCTCGTGGTTCACGAACAGTCCGTCGTCGGCCCGGTACACGTAGCCGAGTAGCCGGCCGAAGTCGTCACGGGCGACGACGTCGCGTTCGACCCGGATCGGCGTGCCGACCGGCAGGAGCCGCTCGACGAACTCGGTCGCTTCGGGCCCGAAGCACTCGATCGGGGTGTCGGGTCGCTTGGTCTCGGGTGTGTCGATCCCGATCAACCGGATCCGCTCCTCGGTCGGGCCGCCAGGTGCCTCGATGATCGCGTCGATCGTGTCGCCATCGATCACGAACTCGACGGTCGCGTTCGCGTCGACGGTGCCGGGCGAGATCGTCGTGGAGGTCGCCGGTGCATCGCCCTCGGTCCGGCCGACGAGGAGGAACACCAGCGACGCGCCGACGACGGTCACGAAGATCGCGAGCGCGGTCGGGCGTGGCACGTGATGATGTCTACTGGCGATCGCCGCGAACCGAGCGGCGCCACGGCCAGGTCGGGAGTCGGCGGACGCGAGTCCGCCCGGCCCACCGGATGCTGCGTGGGTGGCTCAGTCAGCCTCGGTGTCGGCGCCGTCGTCGGTTTCGTGGGCTGCTTCGAACGCATCGAGTTCGGCGTCGATCGACCGTTTGGTGATGGGGGAGGCGTACGAGGCCTCCACCGCGTGGCGTTGCAGGCGAACGTGGTCGTCGACCGAGAGGCCGAAGCGGTCGGAGGCGATCGTCAGCTCGGTGATCAGATCGGTGTCGAACCAGCCTGGATCATCGGTGTTGATGCACACCGTGAGACCGGCCTCGATCAGCCGAGGGAGCGGGTGCTCGTCGAACGAGTCGACGACGCCGAGCAGCAGGTTCGAGGTCGGACACACTTCGCAGAAGACGCCGTCGTCCGCCGGGGTGCAGCCCGACTCGAGGTAGTCGATCGTCACGGTCTGGTCGGGCATCTCGAGATCGCGGGGGATGTCGATCACCCAGCCGATCTCGACACCTCGCGCGACGGCGCGTCGTCGCCCCTCGAAGATGCCGTCGCGGTAGACCTCGGGCGCCATCCCGCCGACCAGGTGGCTGAACGCCGTCGTGGTGAGTTGGCGTAGCGAACGTTCTGCGACGCGAGCACCGCGGCGAGGTCGTCGGTGGCCGTGGCCAGGTCCTCTTCGTCCTTCAGCAGTGACAGCCCGAAGAGATACTGACGACCGAAGTCGGGGAAGTCCTCGAACGAGAAGCGGTCGGGGATCGGCCCGTCCCACACCCACGAGTGGTCGGCGTCGTGACGCGCCGCCAGCGCTCTGACGGTGGCGGACGACATCGACCCCTCGAGATGGCAGTGCAGCTCGACCTTCGGGAGGGCCTGGAGTCGCGCCGCGGTCCGCGCCGACGTCACAGGCGTTCGATGATCGTGCCGGTACCGAGTCCCCCGCCGCAGCACATGGAGACGAGGCCGTACCTGCCGTCGCTCCGTTCGAGCTCGTACAGCGCCTTGGTCATGAGGAACGCACCGGTTCCGCCGAGTGGATGGCCGAGTGCAATCGCCCCACCGTTCGGGTTCGTCTTCTCCAGGTCGGCCCCGACCTCCTTCGCCCATGCGAGCACCACGGAGGCAAAGGCCTCGTTGATCTCGAACACGTCGATGTTGTCGATCGACAGGCCGGTTCGTTCGAGCAGCTTCTGCGTCGCATCGATCGGGCCGGTCAGCATCAGCTCCGGGTCGACGCCGACGAGGCAGGTGTCGACGACGCGCGCCTTCGGGGTGAGCCCGAGCAGCGCCGCCTTCTCCTCGGTCATCAGCAGTACGGCTGCGGCCCCGTCGGAGATCTGCGAGGCGTTGCCGGCGGTGTGCACACCGTCTTCGCGAGCGACGGGCTTGAGGGTCGCCAGCTTCGCCAGCGACGTCTCGCGGAGGCCCTCGTCGCGGTCGACCGTGTGGGTCGTGCCGGTCGGCTTGCCGGCTTCGTCGACGTCGGGTGCTTCCACCGTCACGTACTGGCCCGCGAACCGGTCCTCGTCCCATGCCCGGATCGCGCGCTCCTGGCTGGCGAGGCCGAACGCATCGGTGTCGTCCCTCGTGATGTTCCACTTGTCGGCGATGCGCTCGGCGCCTTCGAACTGTGAGGTCATCTCGTACCGCTCGAAGTAGCTCTTCGGGATCGGGACGCCGAAGCCGAGCTTCTTGGAGGAGTTGATGCCGATCGGGATGCGGCTCATCACCTCGACGCCGCACGCGATCGCGACGTCGACGACGCCGGACCCGACGAGCGACGTGGCGAGGTTGGTCGCCTGCTGACTCGAACCGCACTGGGTATCGATCGTGGTCGCCGCGGTTTCGAGCGGGAGGCCGGCGGCGAGCCATGCGGTGCGGGTGATGTTGAAGCTCTGCTCGCCGACCTGGCTCACGCAGCCACCGACGACCTGGCCGACCTCGGCCGGATCGACACCGGTCCGTTCGACGATGGCCTTGAGGACGGCCGACAGCACCTCGGCCGGATGCATGGTGGACAGGCCGCCCCCGCGCTTGCCGATCGGGGTTCGGACTGCATCGACGATCACGACGTTGCTCATGGGTGCGACGGTACGCCGCGCCGGTTGCCGGCCGTCAATCGTCGACAGGTGGTCGCCGACGGTCGATCGTCGAATCGCGAGCCGAGGAGATCAGCCGGCCGCTCGCCGGAGCGTGGCGCTGAGGTGGTGCTGCAACGGCTCGCCGACCGCCGCCATCCGGAACGTGTAGCGGAGTACGTCGCCGGTCACCTCGACGGTCCGTTCGGTCGCGGTGACCTCCTTCGCCGAACCGGTGCCCACGACCGAGGTGGCGCGAACGTCGACGATCAATGTGGCCGAGCCCGCACTCACGTCGCCGGGCTCCGCGGATCGTGACGTGAGGTTGGGGGCCGCGAAGCCCTCGTAGACCTCGACGATGCCGGTCGGGTGGGCGAGCACGATCTCGGCCAGCCCCCGGCCCGGTACGCGCCAGTAGCCGGATTCGGCGTGGAGCGGTCGACCCTCGTCGGGGTGGCCCGGGTCGAGCCGCTTGGTGCGCTGGCTGTACGCGACGAACGGCTTGCCGACGTGGCCGAACGTGATCGTCTCGGCATAGCGGAACGACTCGATCGTGGGGTACTCGCCCTCGCCCTCACCGGACCAGGTCCCGAGCAGGGGTGCGAGCACGGCGACCTCGGGGTGCAGTTCGATCGGGTCGTGCATCGCGCCAGTGTGGCCGATGGATGCCACGATGGCGTCCGATGCTGCAATCTGCCTCCTCGGATCCGTTCGCCAACGTCTCGCTCGTGACGACGTCCCACTACGACGCGCTGAACGAGGTTCCCGACGAGCTCGCACCGGCCGATGACGCCAAACGGCCGAGCCGCTACGTCTCCGTGATCTCGGCGGCCGACAACCCGTGGGGGCAGAACACGGTGTTCGTCGACGACCGGGTCGAGGATCCGTCCTGGGATCGGTACTTCATCGGCGTGCTCGACGGTGAGGGATGGTGGGCCGTCGACGTGCCGGGCGATGCCGACGATCCGTCGTACGGGGCGAGCGTCGACCTCCGCCAGTTCCACTCGATGACGTCGGAGGCCGAGTGGTTGCTCGCCGGTCGTGCGTTGCAGACGGTCGAGTGGGCACGTACCCATCGATTCTGCGGCCGGTGCGCCACACCGACGCACCCCTCGCCCGGTGAGCGCGGCCTGAAGTGTGGTTCGTGCGGCCTCGTCAACTACCCGCGGGTGGCGCCGGCGATGATCACGCTCATCACCCGTGGCGAGCTCGGTCCGGACCAGGAGGTACTGCTCGCCCGCGGTGCCCGGTTCCCGATCCCGATGTATTCGTGCCTCGCCGGCTTCGTCGAGCCCGGCGAGGACCTCGAGGGTGCGGTGATCCGCGAGGTGAAGGAAGAGGTCGGTGTCGACGTGGACGACGTGCGTTACGTCGGTAGCCAGCCGTGGCCGTTCCCGCACAGTCTGATGGTCGGGTTCCGGGCGAACTACGTCGGCGGCGACATCGTGTGCGAGGAGGGCGAGATCGTCGACGCCCAGTGGTACACGAAGTCGGAGGTGCGCGACGGTGAGGTGATGATCCCGCCGACGATCAGCATCGCCGGCAAGATCATCCAGGCCTGGCTCGCCGAACGATCCCCCTCGGTGTCAGACACACGTGGGGACGGTGTCTGACACACGTGGGGATCACGGCGGACGTTGCCACGCAGGGTGCCGATCCCCATGTGTGTCTGACACCGAGGGGGATCAGGCGAGGTGTTCGGTGAACCAATCGAGGATGATCTCGGCGCGCTGCATGCGGTGCACCGGTGACCCGGACCGCGAGAGCTCGTGGTTCTCGCCGGGGAAGCGGTAGAAGTCCACCGGCTTGCCCCGCAACCGCAGTGCGATCCAGAGCTCCTCCGCCTGGGCGATCGGGCAGCGCCAGTCCTCTTCGGAATGGATGATGAGCATCGGCCTGTCGATGTCGTCGGCAAATCGGACGGGGGAGCGGGCGATGTACTCCTCCTCGTCCTCCACGTGGCTGACGCCGTGCTCCATCTTGAAGAACGTGGCGATGTCCGACGACCACTCCTCGGACACGAGGTTGTTCACGGCGCGTTCGGAGCAGAACGCCCGGAATCGGTCGCCGTGCTTCCCGGCGAGCCAGGTGGCCATGAACCCGCCGTACGACCCACCGAGCATGCCGACCCGCTCGCGGTCGCAGAACGGGTAGCGGTCGAGTGCGCCGTCGATGATGGCGAGGACGTCCTCCACGTCGACGGTGCCCCACCCGCTGCCGGGTTGTGCCGGGTGCTTCGGGCCGAGAATCGACCAACCCCACCCCTGGTGCCGGCCCGATCCGCCGCGCGGGTTGCCCATCACCACGACGAAGCCGGCCGCGGCCTGCATCTGTGCCTCGTCGAAGAAGTACTCGCCGTACTGGGTGAACGGACCACCGTGCACGTTGAGCAACACCGGGTAGGTCGTCGACTCGTCGAAGTCGGCGGGCCGCATGATCCATGCGTCGATCTCGTCGGACCCGTCCGTGCACGGCACCGTGAACTTCTCCCACCCGAACGTCTTCGACGCGATCTCGTCGGTCAGGTTCGTTCGCTGCACGTCGTTCACGAACAGCTCCGCGGGCCGCTCGATCGACTGGCGGACGGTTGCGACCGTCCCGCCCTCGGCGTCGTAGCCGGACACGGTGATCGCACCGGACGTCAGCGCGACCGGATCGGCGGAGCCGTCGGTCGTCAGCCGGAACAGCTGTTGGTCGCCGCGATCCTCTGCGGTCGCGATCAGCGTGGTGTCGTCGAGCCAGACCGGAGGTTGCCATGCCTGCATACACGCGAAGGTCCGGTCGAGGCCCGTCGAGATCCACGAGATCTGCTCGGCGTTCGCGCCCTCTGCGTCGGTGGGCAGGATGCCGACCTTCTCGTTCTGCGACATCGTGCGGGTGTCGTCGTAGCCGATGAACGCGACCCGGGAACCGTCGGGCGACACCGATGCGAGCTTGTAGTCGCCGTCGCCGGCCGTGATCCGCCGGACCCCCTCGTCGGACTCGTCGTTGTCGAGCGAGACGACGTAGAGGTCGTTGGCGAGGTCGATGTCCCAGGTGTCGTGCCGCATCGCCGACGTGATGACACCGGACGAGTCACCGAGCCACGCGATGCCGTCGTGCTGGAATGCGCCCGGTGTCAGGTTGCGCGGCGCACCGGTCCCGTCGGCAGCGACGACGTACACGTGTGCGGGGCGGTCGAAGATCCAGTCCTCACCGTTGACGCGCGAGAGATACCGCTCGATCTTGCGTGGCGCCTGCCACGACACGTCCTTGGCCTCGTAGCGCTCGTCGCGGGTGCGGCTCACGAAGGCGAGCCAGCGGCCGTCGGGAGACCACGCGAGTTGGCTCAGGCCGTCGGGCATCGTGCAGACGGTCCGGACCTCGCCGGGTGCGTGGACGGGGAGGACGTGCAGCGTCGAGTCGCCCTTCTTCTCGCCGCGCCGT